>NZ_JBNNMG010000044.1:0-44245 GCF_050272555.1 Lysinibacillus sp. NPDC047702
GTCCTGTGACAACGCCTTCGTGACCAACCTCCTGTTGCCCCAAGCGGCTCATCGGACGCCCCCAGGAAAGCACTCAGTCGGAACGGAGATCAACCCCTCGTTTTGAAAAACATGAAACCTTGCGTGAAATTTATCACGCAAGGTTTTCCATTTTTAAAAATGAAATGGGATAACATTTGAGGAGGAGGATTCACGATTCATTTTTTGATAGATGAAATTTTCTAAAAAGTCATGAATTAAATCTTCATATTCAGCCATATTTTCATTAAAGGATTGAGCATGAGCTCCTGTATCAAATAGCTTTAATTTCCTAGGACCGGTCTTTTTATTGTATAAGTCCAGTGACATAGATGCAGGAATAAATGTATCAGGAATACTATGGATAAATAGTATTGGCTTTTCAATATTTGTGACTGCTTCAGCTGGTGTCACACTTTTAAAGGAATAGCCGTCACGCAATCGAATAAAAAAATCTGCAAAACGAATGGGAATAATAGAGCCGTATTTAAATTCTGTTTTGGCAATTTGTCGAAGAAGCATGGAAAAATCAGAAAAAGCACAATCCGAAATATAGAAATCGGCACCATCCTCAACTGTTCCTGCATAAAGAAGCATTGTTGCAGCACCCATTGATTCACCATGAATACCAAGGAGCGCATTTTCTCCAATCATCGCCTTAACCGTTTTCACTACGGCATCCAAATCGTTTTTCTCATAATAGCCGTAGCTAGTCGTTTTACCACCAGATTCCCCATGGCGACGATGATCAAAAATGACAGAATTGTATCCTAATCGTTCAAAAAGTCGAGCATATTTGACAGAGTTGATTTTGTTTTCTGTTACGCCATGGCAAATAATGATAGTATTATTGGTTTCTAATGGCTGAAACATAATACCCCGAATTGTATAGCCATTAGGAGAATCAATATTTAATTCACATTTTAGATTTTTATTGTACCAAGCCTCGTCAAAGCGTTTAGCTGTAGTTTCCCGTTCACGAACAAACTCTGGGTCCTTTTGTTGAATGTACATCAATTTATTTGAAAGCGCAAAGCCGAACAGTCCTGTTGCAGCAGCGGCAAGCGTTGTTGTAATACCTGACAATAAAAGCATTTTCTTCTTCATGATTAGCACCCCCACGTCCTGTTTACTTGTAATGTTCCCAACTAAGATTGTTTAAAACACGTCAACATTTTACAATAACTTCGGCAAAACTGCGATTATTTCTATTATCGAAAATCCTCAAAACATTTGTTAAAATATACATATCTGCTAGTAGCATATGCATGCAGTGTTGATTTTTGAACGGGGAAAAGGGGAGAATGGATATGACAAACGAGGTAGTGATCGTAAGTGCTGTACGTACAGCGATTGGTTCTTTTCAAGGAGCATTAAAGGACGTACCAGCGACAACTTTAGGCAGTATTGTCATTAAAGAAGCATTGGCACGTGCTGGCGTAGCAGGCGAACAAGTTGACGAGGTCATAATGGGGAATGTTTTATCAGCAGGACTTGGGCAAAATCCAGCCCGTCAAGCAGCCATTGCAGCAGGCTTACCACATGAAGTATCAGCCTTAACGATTAATAAGGTTTGTGGCTCAGGCTTAAAAGCAGTGCATTTAGCAACACAGGCTATTTTAGCAGGGGATGCTGATATTATCGTGGCAGGTGGCTTTGAAAATATGAGCCAAGCACCATATGTCTTAAAAAATGCACGCGAAGGCTTCCGTATGGGGGATCAGAAGGTTGTCGATACAATGATTCATGATGGTCTATGGTGTGCATTTAATGATTACCATATGGGCATTACCGCAGAAAATTTATGTGATGCCTATGAGATTTCTCGAGAAGAACAAGATGCTTTTGCAGCACGCTCACAACAGCGTGCAGAAGCGGCTATTAAGGCAGGGAAGTTTAACGATGAAATTGTCGCTGTGGAAATACCTCAGCGTAAGGGAGAATCAATTGTTTTCAATAAAGATGAATTCCCTCGTCAGGGTGTGACAGCTGAGTCTCTATCCAAATTACGTCCTGCCTTTAAAAAAGACGGCTCGGTGACAGCAGCAAACGCATCTGGCATTAATGATGGCGCAGCAGCAGTTGTTGTTATGTCAAAAGAAAAAGCAGAAGCGTTAGGCATTCAACCACTGGCATTGATTGCTGCAAATGCGAGTGCAGGTGTTGACCCAGCCATTATGGGAACTGGACCTGTCACAGCAGTAAAGAAAGCATTAGCTAAGGCTGATGTCACATTAGAAACGATTGATTTAATTGAAGCCAATGAAGCATTTGCAGCGCAATCCATAGCTGTCGATCGCGAATTAGGCTTTAATCATGATAAACTAAATGTCAATGGGGGAGCAATTGCTCTTGGTCACCCAATTGGTGCAAGTGGTGCACGTATTTTAGTAACACTTTTACACGAAATGGAGAAGACTAATGCTAAAACAGGTCTTGCAACACTCTGTATCGGAGGGGGCCAGGGTGTAGCAACAGTTGTAAAACGCCCTTGATAACAGTAAGAAGGTGAAAGTAATGGGTAAGAAACGAAAACAGCAACAGCAACGTATTGACGGTGGCTTGACGGCTAGCCTGCCAAAGCAGGAGGCTATGACCTTAGCGGATCAGCTTGGTGGGGATGTGCTTGCTAAATTAAAGGCAGCTAAACAGGATTTAACAGCGAAGGAGCAGGCGGCTGAAGAAGAGCGCCAAGCCAAACTAGCTTTTGAGCGTAAGCAACGTGAAAAGAACAAATCGTTTGAGGAATTACTAAACGAATATGGCGATAAAGGCTCAAAATTTTAGAAGAAAACAGTGAATCTATATGCGGGTTCACTGTTTTTATATTTATAGAAAGCTATTTTATAGCAATATTTGTCTCAATTGTTTAAATAAATTCGATAGTATTTAAAAATAGGATTTCTAGTAGTTCTAATGTACTCTCCCATTTTTTAAAGCTTCCTTTATAATAGTTGGTGAAATTTGCACACCAGAATTAACGATTTCAAGCACTTTTTTTGAAGTGTGGGAGTTAGTGATAGATTTTTCAATACACGATCAAATTCAGGAGAGTTTAATTGAATTTTTTTATTCAAATTACTTCCTTCTGTTAATTATTTTTAACTGATCTAACGTTTTACAAACAATTATCTTTGCGGTTGAAAAAGTAGGATTACTTTAAATAAAATGCTCTACTTTCTTAAATTCTTAACAAATACAACAATCCCCACAAAAACAATGGCTCCAGCCGTATCGACAAGAACATCCTGCCCGCTCATCATACGTCCCGGTGTAAAGCTTTGACGAAACTCATCAAGCATAGCAATTATAGCTGTTCCTACAATTGCCACTGATGCCGGAAATCGGCGTTTGCCCCATACAAAGTAAATACCAAGTGCGATACAACCGAAACCTACAAAATGTGTTAATTTCCGAATTAAAAATTCTACAAATTTAAAATAACCACGTTCTTCAACAGAAACGACTGTATCCCAATATGGAATTTGTAATAAAGATAACTGTCTCTCAAAAGGTTTATTTGCTAAGATATCCTCTAATTCCGGCAGTATACTTTGTTGCTCATAGGTCATGCTGGATGAAATAATTAACACCAACAAAAATACTACCAAGACAAGCCATTTCTTCATCGGTGTTCTAAATAGAGTTCTGCTTTTGTTAGCTCGTTGGCTGCTGTAAAGTCGGATATGGAATCTATTTTTTCATAGACTGCGAGAGTTTGCGCTAGCTGTTCCTGGGAGCTTGCACCTATGACTGTTGAGGCAATAGCAGATTCCTTTAGATTAAAGGCAATGGCTAGTGCATGTAAATTATTATACTGTGAGGCTAAGTTTGTTAATGTTGCTGTTAATTCCTCGGCTGTATATGTGTTATAGCTGCTACCATGCTGCAAACGCTCTTGCCAACTATTCGTTAGTAAACCCTTGGCAACAGTACCGCGTGTTACAACAGAGGCACCTTCTTTGGCGATAAAATCAAGCCATTCCTCTGGACGACGATCCAAGGCACTATATTGCATCATCACACTTTTCGCAGAGCTGGCTGGTAAAAAACGTTTAAGTACATTTGGTCGAATAGATGAAATACCATATTCTCTGATTAGACCATCCTTTTTTAAATCTTCAAAAGTCTCTATAATTCCATCCCAATCATCCTCTAAGGTACCGCCATGTAGCTGATAAACATCAATATAATCAGTACCAAGCCGCTTCAAGCTAGCACGTACGGCTTCATTTATATAGGAAGGTGATGCATCCCAATACCAGCCTTCTTTATCCTCATTCCAACGATTTCCTACTTTTGTTGCTAGTTTTACATGTTGACGACGCTTTCCTAAAATTGAGCCAATCATTTCTTCGTTTGCCCCAAAATCATATAAATCGGCTGTATCGAAATAATTAATGCCAGCATCCAGTGCCATATCGACAATACCAGCAGCCTTACTTTTATCTGTCGAAAGAGACATACCTCCTAAACTGATTTCCGAAATAAACAATTCACTAGAACCAAGCTGTCTTTTTTTCATGCAAATGACCTCCTTCGATTTCTCTATCTGTAATGGTACAATGAACATATCTGAAGAACAAGCGAGGTTATCGTCAATGAAAAAGTTTGAGGAAAAAACGATAAAGACTACAGCTATTTATGATGGGAAAATTGTAAAATTACAAATTGATGATGTCACATTACCGAATGGTCAGGTGGCGAAACGTGAAATTATTAAGCATCCAGGCGCCGTAGCGGTGATTGCTGTTACTGCAGAAGGTAAGTTAGTGTTAGTGGAGCAGTATCGTAAAGCTCTTGAACGATCAATTATTGAAATTCCAGCTGGCAAGCTTGAACCTGGTGAGGAGCCAATGATGACAGCACGTCGAGAGTTAGAGGAGGAAACAGGATACGGTGCACAAAGCTTTACCTTTTTACAAACATTTGCAACTTCTCCTGGCTTTGCGGATGAGGTGATTCATCTTTTTATCGCAAAAGATTTATATAAAATTGACAACAAAGCAGATTTAGATGAAGATGAGTTTGTCGAATTATTAGAAGTTTCGTTGGAAGAAGCCCAACAAATGATTGTAGATGAGCGTATTTATGATGCTAAAACAGCGTTTGCAGTACTTTGGCTTGCGACACAATAAGAAAATAATCTTTAGCATAATAGAGACGGACGAGCATAAGCTGTACAAACCTTGATAGAAAAGGAGCATGTTTATGTCTCGTACGGTGTCAACATTTTATCACGCTTCCATTATAGCTGTGAGTTTTGTTTGTGGCGTTATCTTCTTTCACATTATCGGTGGGCCGAATGCGGAGCCTTTTATATTATTTATAGAGCCTCGTTTAGCAGATGGGGACAGGCATTCTATATTTCGATTAGTACTACCAGTTGCCGTTTCAGTAGCTCTTGTATTATTGCTGGCAACTCATAGTGTCCTAAAGGTTTTAGTACGAGTAACAGTGGCAATGCGTGCAACCTTTTTTGGCTTTAGTTCAGTTTTTTTATTACAAAAACTTGAAGCTTTTTGGGTTTATACGATTTGGTGGTTTCCATTTCAGCTCATCTATTGTATATTGTTGCTAATCCTATGCAATTTACTTGTACCTGCTTGGTCAAAGAGAAAAATCGGGAAAATGGTACCTGGTCGAACAATTTTGTTGAATTTTGTTGCGTTTTTCATCATAATAGTGGCTGAGTTTATTGTTATTTCATATGTATTAAAATAATAGGTTCACATTCACAAAGTTAGCATGATGTAAAAACTTGCAAAAGCATATTTGAAATCTATTCACTATCTTGTAATAGGATTTACTCCTTTGGTATAATGGAAAGAGTTTAGGGGGGCGTCACATGGAGAGCCGAATTGATCGAATAAAAAAACAGTTGCATAGTGCAAGTTATAAGCTGACGCCGCAGCGAGAAGCAACAGTTGCTGTACTGCTTGAGCATGAAGAAGACCACTTAAGTGCAGAAGATGTGTATCTTTTAGTAAAAGAAAAAGCACCTGAGATTGGTCTAGCCACTGTCTATAGAACGTTAGAGTTACTAACTGAGCTCAAAGTTGTCGACAAAATCAACTTTGGCGATGGCGTATCACGCTATGATTTACGCCAAGAGGGTGCTGCGCATTTCCACCATCATCTAGTTTGTATCGAATGTGGTGCGGTAGATGAAATTCAGGAAGATTTACTTGAAGATGTGGAAGCCGTTGTTGAAAAGCGTTGGAACTTTATCATAAAGGATCACCGACTAACTTTCCACGGCATTTGCTGGCGCTGTCATGATAAAAACGACGAATCGAATGAAGAAAAATAACGAGAAACTGTCTGTTTTAATCTTAAGTTATAGATTGAATCGGGCAGTTTTTTTGTTTTCTGCATACATAGCCACTGATCATACCATCATGGATTAAACTATTAATCTAATGAATAGTTCAGGTGGGCATTTAAGCACAATTTTAGGAGGCGTGCTAAAATAGAGAATAATTGACAGTTATTGAGGGGGCGTTATGATGAATGAATTTCAATATGCTATAGAGGATTACATCCATTTTATCCAAGTTGAACGGCAGTTATCTGACAATACTTTAGCATCCTATCGCCGAGATTTAGAAAATTATGTGGTTTTTTTGCAGGAAGTAGAGGCAATGTCAGATTTTCGCAAGGTGGAGAGAACGACCATATTACGTCATTTGGAGCAATTACGGATGCAAGGGAAGACAAGCCGTACAGTTGCCCGCCATATCTCATCTATTCGTAGCTTACATCAATTTTTACTGCGAGAAAAGCGTGCTGAAACAGACCCAACAGTGCATTTAGAGATGCCAACAATTGAGCAAAAGCTGCCAAATATCCTTTCTATTGAAGAAATTGAAGCGTTATTAATGGCACCAAATCGTAGCAAGCCCCAAGGTGTGCGTGATGTGGCAATGCTGGAATTGTTATATGGCTCAGGAATGAGGATTAGTGAGTTGATTGCATTGGATTTATCAGATATTCATCTAACAATGGGCTTTGTCCGTGTTTTTGGTAAGGGAGGAAAGGAGCGTATCATCCCCCTTGGAAAAAGCGCTCTTTCTGCATTAAATAACTATTTAAATAGTGCTCGAGGTCAATTACAAGGAAAATATCCAAAGACAGATGCTTTTTTTATCAATCAACGAGGGAAACGTTTAACAAGACAGGGTTGTTGGAAATTAATGAAGGAGCATGCTTTAAAGGCAGGTATCCAACACGAGTTAACACCACATACATTACGTCATTCATTTGCAACGCATTTAGTAGAAAACGGTGCGGATTTAAGAGCCGTGCAGGAGATGCTTGGTCATGCGGATATTTCTACAACACAAATCTATACACATATTAGTAAAACAAGACTATCAGAGGTTTATAAGCAGTTTCATCCACGAGCTTAAGAATGTAAATTGTATGTTAGTCGGATGTCTGACCTTTATTTTTCGCTTTTTTTTGGTAAAATAGAGTCATGAGATTAGGAGGCAACAATTATGAATAAACTATTTAATAAAATTCATGTAGTAGTTTTGGACTCAGTGGGAATTGGTGAAGCCCCAGACGCAGCGAACTTTGGCGATGTTGGTTCACATACACTTGGTCATATCGCTGAAAAAATGAATGGGCTTACAATGCCTCATATGGAAGCTTTGGGCTTAGCGAATATTGAACCACTACAAGGTATGCAGGCAGCAGAAGAACCGAAGGCATACTATGGAAAAATGCAGGAAGCATCTGTTGGTAAAGATACAATGACAGGTCATTGGGAAATCATGGGGCTAAATATTGATAAACCCTTTAAAGTATATCCAGAAGGGTTCCCTGCAGAGTTGATTGCGGAGCTCGAAAAACGAACAGGCCGAAAAGTACTGTGCAACAAACCTGCGAGTGGAACACAAGTCATCGAGGACTTTGGGAAGGAGCATATGGATACAGGTGCAATTATTGTTTATACCTCAGCTGACCCAGTTCTGCAAATTGCTGCACATGAAGAAATTATTCCAGTGGAGGAGCTCTATAAAATTTGTGAAATAGCACGTGAGCTAACGCTACAACCAGAATATTTAGTGGGCCGTGTTATTGCTCGTCCATTTATAGGTACCCCTGGGAGCTTCACACGTACATCTAATCGTCATGACTATGCGTTAAAGCCTTTTGGTCGTACAACGATGAATGTATTAAAGGATGCAGGCTTAGATGTAATCGCTATCGGAAAAATCTCTGATATTTTCAACGGTGAAGGTGTTACAGATGCAGTTCGTACGAAAAATAATATGGATGGTATGGACAAATTTGCGGAGGTTGTGCGCCGTGATTTCCACGGAATCAGCTTCTTAAACTTAGTAGACTTTGATGCCAATTTCGGACATCGACGTGATCCATTAGGCTATGGACATGCATTACAGGAATTCGATGCTCGATTACCAGAAATTACTGAGGCTATGACAGAGGATGATTTGCTTATTATTACAGCCGACCACGGCAATGATCCAACATTCCATGGCACAGATCATACACGTGAATTTGTACCATTAATTATCTATTCACCACGTTTTAAAGGTGGACATGAGCTTGCTCTACGTGAAACTTTTGCAGATATTGCAGCAACAATTGCTGAAAACTTCAATGTCGAAGCACCAGCATTCGGTAAAAGTTTCTTAAATGAACTGAAATAGGGGGATTTTCGTATGAATATGGCGCAGCTATTTGAAAAGAAAAAGCATGGCAAGGAGCTATCACAGGCTGAAATTCAATATTTCGTAGAAGGCTATACGACAGGTTCAATCCCTGACTATCAAGCAAGCTCTTTACTAATGGCGATACGTTTATTGGGCATGACAGATGATGAAACATTTTATTTAACAAAGGCAATGATAGAATCCGGAGATGTTATTGATTTAACATCTATTGAGGGCTTTAAAATAGATAAACACTCGACTGGTGGGGTAGGTGATAAAGTCACACTTATTGTCACGCCAATAATTGCTGCATTAGACATTCCAGTGGCAAAATTTAGTGGTAAGGGTCTAGGTATTACTGGAGGGACAATCGATAAATTAGAGTCTGTTCGAGGGTTTAAGACAGAGCTTTCTTCACAGGAATTTATCGACAATGTCAATAAACATAAAATTGCGGTGGCTGGTCAAACAGGTAATCTCGTACCAGCTGACAAAAAGTTGTATGCACTGCGGGATGTGACAGGTACTGTCGATTCCATTCCGCTTATTGCGGCATCAATTATGAGTAAGAAAATTGCAAGTGGTGCGGATGGCATTGTATTAGATGTAAAATGTGGCTCTGGTGCATTTATGAAGACGGAACAGGAAGCTCAGGTTTTAGCTGACACGATGACTGCAATTGGTGAAAAGCTAGGGCGAAAAGTCGTTGCTCATATAAGTGATATGGATAATCCGTTAGGTAAAATGATTGGAAATAAGCTAGAAGTAGTGGAGGCTTATGCGTTACTTAAAGGCCATATGGATGAAACACATGAGGATTTACTTGAGGAATGTATTATTATCTCCTCATTAATGTATCAGGTTGCAGCTGGAGTAAATGAACCAGAGGCAACTGCAGCCGTAAAGCGTGTAATAGAGGACGGTTCAGCAGCGGCAAAATTTGAAGAATTTATTGTGGCACAGGGCGGCGATTTAGACGATATTGTGCAAAAAGATACAGTAAATAAAATAGCTGTCAAGGCGCCTGCTGAGGGCACTGTAGCAACAATTAATGCCCTGTTAATCGGAGAAGCCAGTGTTTCTCTTGGTGCAGGTCGATTAACGAAGGAATCAGAACTGGATTACGATGCTGGTATCCAATTACTTGCTAAAAAAGGTGATCATGTAAGTAAAGGCGAGGCGATTGCTTATTTATATTCAAATCGCGAAATTGATGAGGAAACAGTAGATAAAGTACAAAAAGCCTATACAATTGCATAAATATTTTGGAGCGAGAACCCTCTTTTTAGGAAAAGAGGGTTCTCGCCATAGTGTTGAAAAACTAAATGGTCAAGGGACTCTTTGTGAATACTACTAATTCAAATGAAGGTGATTTCCGTTCCAGGCTGCTCGCTTTGCCGCTGACGCTTCGCTTTCGCGCAGAGCAAGGCTTCCTGTGGGCGAGCGACGAGCCGCTTCCTGCGCTGGAGGAACGAAGACTAAGTGCGTCAAGTCCTGTGACAATTTATCTGTGCGAAAGCGTAGCGACAGCAACAACGCCTTCGTGACCAACATCGTGTTGGCCTCAGGGTCTCGTCTGTCTCGCTATCCCACGGGAGTCGAGTAGCCTTGCACTCCAATCAATAATAGTGTAGAACTTTTAATATTTACTTCCATCAAAAGTAAAGTAAAAGTATATTACCCACCATCATTAAATGGATATAATAGCACAATTCTATAGTTGTTGTCCTACACTTTATATATAGAATCACTTTGTTGCTTTACATAAAGCCACTTTTTGCTGTCACTCTGTTTTCGCATAGAAAAATGTTATCAAAGCTCCCTTTT
The DNA here is from genome assembly GCF_050272555.1 of Lysinibacillus sp. NPDC047702. Taxonomy (NCBI): domain Bacteria; kingdom Bacillati; phylum Bacillota; class Bacilli; order Caryophanales; family Bacillaceae; genus Lysinibacillus; species Lysinibacillus sp. NPDC047702. Next base: position 10,533 of record NZ_JBNNMG010000044.1, read on the forward strand.
GCATAAAACAGTGATAGCTAAGACTTCCATTTTTCACTATACATTTGTGTGAAATGCCAATAGAAAATACGATGAGCAAAGGTTGATTGGAGTGTAGACTGAGTGACTCCTCGGGGATTCACAGCGTCACAGATGAGACCCTGGAGCGAGCAAATTAGGGGAACGAAGGCTAAAACCGTCACGTCCTGTGACAACGCCTTCGTGACCAACCTCCTGTTGCCCCAAGCGGCTCATCGGACGCCCCCAGGAAAGCACTCAGTCGGAACGGAGATCAACCCCTCGTTTTGAAAAAGAGCTATGTTTTTTTATTTGTCACCTTGATTTCATTGACATAATAGTATTTCAACAACATGGCGAGAACTCTCTTTTTAGGAAAAGAGGGTTCTCGCTTTTTGTTATGTAACGGATAGAAAAGCTAAAGTGGCGGATAGATACTCAAAATATTGCTAGTACTTAATAAAGAATATTGCGTTTAAAAAATGTTGATTTATCCCATACTGCACTTAACCTAAAAAGCTATCAGTATGTCGATTTGACACTATTTCGGAAGACTTTGCACTAGTTCTGTCAGCCACAAGGAATCACCGCATCAAATGTGGAATTGCACGAGGAGGAGGCGATGTTCATGCATTTTCAATTAGAAATGGTAACAAGAGAGACTGTGGTAATACGGTTATTTGGGGAGCTCGATCATCATGCGGTAGAGCAAATTCGAGCAAAAATTTCTACAGCCATTTTTCAAGGTACTGTATCAACGATTATTTGGAACCTAGAGGGACTTTCCTTTATGGATAGCTCAGGTGTAGGTTTAGTACTTGGCCGAATGCGGGAGTTAGAGGCAGTGGCTGGTCGAACAATTTTATTGAATCCATCGCCGACAATGCGAAAAGTATTTCAATTTTCAGGTTTAGGACCATGGATGATGGATGCAACAGAAGAAGAAGCGATTGAACGAGTTAGGGGGATTGTAAATGGATAATGAAATGACATTAACTTTTTTAGCAATTAGTGAAAATGAGGCTTTGGCACGTGTAGCTGTGACGGGCTTTATCGCGCAATTAGATCCAACAATTGATGAGCTATCTGAATTTAAAACAGTTGTTTCAGAGGCTGTTTCCAATGCTATTATTCACGGCTATGAAGAGAATGGCAAAGGCGTTGTTACAGTTCATGCAAAACGTGAGGATGATATTGTAACGGTGTCTGTTATGGATAAAGGTACTGGTATTGAGGATGTAAGCCAAGCAATGGAGCCGTTATTTACAACGAAAAGCACATTAGAGCGTTCAGGCATGGGCTTCACAATCATGGATAGCTTTTCTGATCAATTAACAGTGATTTCCAAATGGCAAGAGGGCACGACGGTTACATTTACCAAGAAATTTTACTCGGTTCGCACACCGGTAATGTGAGGTAAGGATTGTGAAGCCGTTAGAACAGTCGTCCGATAAGCTATTGTCACAGGGAGAAATGCGTGATTTAATTGCGCGAGCACAGCAGGGCGATCATGAGGCTCGTAAACGTATGATTGAAGGGAATACGAGACTTGTGTGGTCCATCGTACAACGCTTTACAACTAGAGGTGTGGAGCTTGAGGATTTATTCCAAATAGGCTGTATAGGTCTTATGAAATCCGTGGATAAATTCGATTTAACGTATGATGTAAAATTTTCGACATATGCGGTACCTATGATTATTGGAGAAATTCAGCGCTTTCTTAGGGATGATGGGATGGTAAAGGTGAGCCGCTCTATTCGGGAGTTAAATTTTAAAATTCGTCATGCAACGGATGAGTTCATTAAAAATAATGAGCACCCACCTACCATTCAGGAATTAGCACAGGTACTTGGTGTCACGGCTGAGGAGATTGTAACAGCTTCAGATGCTTTGAGAGATCCAGCTTCCTTACATGAACAATTGTATGAAAGTGAAGGAGATTCCATTACATTAATGGATCAAATGAAGGATGAAAAATCTGAACAGCCTTTTGACTATATTCCGCTTAAAGAGGTATTAACTAGACTTGATCCACGAGAGCAATCGATAATCTATTTGCGCTATTTCTCAGATTGTACCCAAACAGAAATAGCCAATAGATTGGGTATTTCACAAGTGCAGGTATCACGGTTAGAGAAAAAGATTCTTGCTCAATTAAAAACCTGGATGGCCACAAGTGCCACTGTAGAAGAGGAAGAAATAAAAAAAGACAACTAAGAAAATGGTGACAGCATGACAAATAAATTATTTAACAGCTTAGAAGAAGCCGAAAATTTTCTTATAGAGCAATTTGGTGACGGCGAATCATTTGACGTGGGTATCAAGCATTTATTTGTCAAAGATTTGCCGGTTCTTTGTGCATATATAAGTGGGCTTGTAGATGGAGTAGCCTTAACGCAGTTACTGTCTAATATGTTGCCTGATGAGGACATTGAAATTGATCTGGAGGATGAAAAAGAGTATTTTGAATCCTATTTTAACTTTCATGGTCGCTCAGAGGAAACGGAGCGTAAAGCTTATTTATTAGCCATTTTAAGTGGACAAGTAACCTTTATCACCAAAAGTGGTTACTGCTATGTTGCTGAGCTACGAAATTATCCAGGTCGCTCACCTGAGGAGCCAGATAATGAAAAAGTTATACGTGGTTCAAGGGACGGTTTTACAGAAGGAATTTCTCAAAATACGGCTTTAATACGTAGGCGTATTCGCAATAGCAATTTACGTTTCGAGCTACATAAAGTATCCAAAATTGGTCAAACAGATGTTGCCCTAACGTTTATAAAGGATATTGCGAATACTGAAATGCTCGATAAATTGCGACAGCGTATCGGTCAGATTGAGCACGATGGCTTAACAATGACAGATAAATCGCTTGAGGAATGGCTGTTTAAACAAAAGTTCCATCCAGTTCCATTTGTACGTTACTCAGAACGACCAGATATTGTTGCAGCGCATTTACTAGAAGGACATATTGCACTCATTGTGGATACATCCCCTTCAGTCATTATTGTTCCTGCAACTGTGTTTCATTTACTGCAGCATGCTGAGGAGTATAGACAGGCACCAATAGTTGGCACCTTTGTTCGATTTATGCGTTATTTTGGAGCCATTATGGGTTTACTTTTATTACCTCTATGGTATGTATTTGCAACAAATCCATCCATCTTGCCTGATGCAATTTCCTTTTTAGGTGAAGAGAAAAAATCACATATTCCATTATTGCTGCAAATTCTAATTGGTGATATAGGGATTGAGTTTTTGAGGATGGCCGCCATTCATACCCCGTCCCCATTGTCTACTGCGATGGGCTTAGTTGCAGGGGTAATTATTGGCCAAATTGCCATTGATGTAGGATTGTTCTCGTCAGAGGTTGTGTTATATACCGCTGTTGCTGCTATTCTAACATTTATTATTCCGACCTATGAGCTAAGTATCTCTGTGAAGCTCTTTAGATTAGTGTTGTTAATTATGACAGGTCTTTGGGGTGTGAACGGATTATTTATAGGTATTTTTCTATTATTTACGTATTTATGTTCATTACGTCCGATGCAGGCGCCTTATCTTTGGCCGTTAATTCCATTCTTTCCAGTGGCGATGCTTCGTGTGCTGATCCGTTTCCCGATGACAGCAGATGCACTAAGACCTTATGTAGTCGCTTCCAAACAGCGAAAAAGATCATAGGAGCCGTTGCACTCGTTTTTTTCATGTGATAAAGTTCACATATAGTATTTTGTGATTTTTGCAAAAATTATCTTCATACAGCAAATGGATTATCTTCATTCAGTAGAAGACTCCCATCTCTACAGGTGGTGAGATGAATGCAGTTTTGCTTTCTTTTCTGTGGGTGTCCAAAAACCTACTGAATGAAGATAAAGCCTCCGGCGGATGTCACGAATTTTCAAAGGAATGAATTGTGCAGGCACAATTCAAAATCCGGACGCAATTACGCCAAGGCGAAATTGATTCATACAGATACGAATTTGTGAACGGAAGATAAGCATGAAGGATTGTTTGAGTGCTATAAAATATTGTAGTATTCAAACAAGCGCAATAAAATTTTCATGTGATGAATCACAGAATGGAACGATGTGAAAAGGGAGAGATGCACATGCATTTATATGGGACACAAGCAATTTCTGAAAAAGGTCATTTAACAATAGGACAGGTAGATACACTAGAGCTTGCCAAAGAATACGGTACACCTTTATTTGTGTACGATACAGCGCTTATTCGTAAGCGTGCACGCGGCTTTATTGATACGTTTAAAAAACTAGGCGTTAAAGCAGAAGTAGCTTATGCTTCAAAGGCCTTTGCATGTGTAGCTGTGTACCAATTAGCGGCCGAGGAAAATTTATCATTAGATGTAGTCTCAGGAGGAGAATTATTTACAGCATTAAAAGCTGGATTCCCTGTTGAGCGTATTCATTTCCATGGTAACAATAAAAGCATAGCTGAATTAGAGTTAGCCTTCGATGCCAAAATAGGTTGTATTGTCGTAGATAATTTCTATGAAATTCAATTATTAAAAGAAATTTCAGAGCGCCTACAACAAAAAATGCGTATTTTACTACGTGTTACTCCAGGTGTCGAAGCACATACGCATGATTTTATTACGACAGGTCAAGCGGATTCTAAATTTGGCTTCGATTTAAATAATGGTCAAGCAGATGAAGCATTCCAACAAACATTTAACCATCAATATTTAGAACTTCTAGGTTTACACTGCCATATTGGCTCACAAATTTTTGACACAGCTGGCTTTGGCTTAGCGGGTGAAAAATTAATCGATAAAATTTCGGATTGGAACAAGGTTCACGATTTTACATGTACTGTGTTAAACTTAGGAGGAGGCTTCGGAATTCGTTATACAGAAGAAGACGCACCTCTTGAGCCACAAGTATATGTAGAAGATATGATTACAGTTGTCAAAAATAAAGCGACTGTGCTTGGACTTAAAATGCCGGAAATTTGGATTGAACCAGGTCGTTCACTTGTAGGCGATGCAGGTACATCTCTTTATACGATTGGTTCACAAAAAACAGTGCCAGATGTACGTAAATATATTGCTATAGATGGAGGCATGAGTGATAATATCCGTCCAGCACTATATGATGCGAAATATGAGGCCGTTATTGCAAATAAAGCAAGTGAACCAAAAAGTGAAACATATACGGTGGCTGGGAAGCTTTGCGAATCTGGTGATAAATTAATTATCGATGCAAAACTTCAGGAAGCAGCTTCTGAAGATGTATTAGCAATCTTCTGTACTGGCGCGTACGGATATTCTATGGCAAGTAACTACAATCGTGTTCCACGCCCAGCTGTAGTGTTCGTAGAAGATGGTAAGCATCAGTTAGCAATTCGACGCGAAAGTTTTGAAGATATTGTACAAAACGATCTCCCGCTTACGTTAAAAAAGGGTGAGTAAATTTGAGGAAAAATAAATGGGTTTTACTAGCGTCCATTTCAGTTTTTATCTTATTGTGGGGCGTACTTTATTGGGTGTTGGCGTCTAAAGGAATACTTGGACCTGGTTCGTAAGACAGAAATTGGCTTGCGGTAAAAGTACAAATCGTGTAGGATAGTCAAAGATTATGTACAGCTAGAAAAAGAGGGAATAGACAAATATGTTAATTCGATATAAAAAAGCTTTCGAGAAAATAGCAATGGGGCTACTCTCGTTTATGCCTAACGAAAAAGACATAAAAAAGCTCAAAGAGACAATCCACTCCTATGAAAATAATGATAACTGGGTATTATATTTATGGAAAAAAAACGATGAGTATGTTGGCATTGTCGGACTTGTAACTGACGATAATAATATTGCTACGATTCAGCATGTATCCGTTGTCCCTTCTTACAGAGGAGAGGGCGTTGCGAAGGAAATGCTGCAGGAAGTGGCTGAACTTGGTCAGTTCGAAAGTGTGCGCGCAACGGATGAAACACGAAAATTTGTTCGAAAATGTATAAATTGTATGGATGAAGAAGCAGACGAGCATTAACGTCTGCTTTTTCTATGTTTGCTTTCTTGTCTCTCTGCAAGAATATGTGAGCGATCTCGAAGCATATGTTTATGAAGAAGATAGTTAGCGTTACTTGTTGGTAAAAGTTGTATGCGAGCGATTGTCAAATCTTCCAATGCAGGAGAAAGGGGTAACTGAAAGGCTTTGAAGGATCTACCTGTGTGGATAGCAGAAAGCACCTCGGCAAGTTGTAACATTAGTTTATCGTAGTTAATTTCTGTAAAAAAGATATCATTACTATTAGATTGAAAATTATTGAATGCTTTCTCGAGGATTCGTGCCGCGCCAGTAAAATTGTGACGCCGCCAATGATATAGACCTGTTGCAAGCTGTACATATCCTACGAGAGGATGTTTTTTATCACCTGGAGCAATATCCTTCCAGTATTCCTCAAGAACTTCATGACATTCAAAAAAATCTTGATTGCCATTGAAATATGCACAGTAGTCGATAAATAAAGTATGATGCTGTGGATGCATTTTGGACTCCTTTCCACTATACTAAAAGAACATTAGAAACACAGGGTGGTAAAACAATGTCTTATGAAGTAAAATTAGATGCCTTTTCAGGGCCTCTTGATTTATTATTGCATTTAATTCATAGGTTGGAAATTGATATCTATGATATCCCAATGGCTGAAATTACTCAACAATATATTGACCATATACATGCTATGCAAGTACTGGAGTTAAATGAAGCTAGTGAATATTTAGTGATGGCTGCAACGTTATTGGCAATTAAAAGCCGTATGCTCTTGCCGATTCATGAAGGTGAGCTGGAGGATGCCGAATTAGAAGTGGATGGTCCAGACCCTCGTGAAGAACTTGTACTACGTTTAATTGAGTATAAGAAATATAAGGAAGCGGCTAGTAATCTACAAGAGCTCGAAACGGACCGAGCACAAGTATTTACACGACCGCCAGCAGATTTATCAGAATTAGCCTCAGATGAGCAAATGGCGTTATTTGATATGAATGTCAACATCTTTGATATGCTAGGTGCCTTTCAAAAGCTGATGCGTCGAAAGAAATTAAAAAAACCATTAAAGACAACTGTTGCAAGACAGGAGCGTTCAGTGCGTGACCAAATGCGCTCAGTTGTTGATTCATTACGTTCCACAGGTGGACGTGCATCATTTTTCGCGCTTTTTCCCTATGAAGATAAGCCAACGCTTATTCTGACGTTTTTATCACTACTTGAGCTGATGAAACGTCAGGTCGTCATCGTAGAGCAAGACGGTAACTTTGAAGAATTAACGGTTACCTTACAGAAGGAGGATTGGGATGATGACGAAAACAATGATGCTGCAGAGTAAAATTGAAGCTTTATTATTTGTTGTCGGAGATGATGGTTTAACCATCAAACAATTATCACAGCTATTAGGCGAGGCCGAAGAACCTGTTGTACAGGCTATGCAGGCATTACGTGTAAGCTATGAGGAGGATTTAGCGAGGGGCATAACCGTCAAAGAGATGGCAGGTGTTTATCAGCTAATAACAAAGTCTGAGCTTGCAGATGCTATTCAAAGATTAGTAGAAAATCCTACTGTCCAATCATTATCTCAAGCGTCACTTGAGGTACTTGCGATAGTGGCCTATAAGCAGCCAATTACACGTGTAGCCATAGAAGATTTGCGCGGTGTGAAGTGTGAAAGGCCTATACAAACGCTTGTTTCTAGAGCGTTAATTAAAGAGGTTGGCCGTTCAGAAGGGACAGGTCGTGCAATTCTATATGGGACCACTAAAGAGTTTTTAAACTACTTTGGATTAAATAGTATTGAAGAAATGCCGCCTCTGCCTGAAGAGGATAATGCTGAAACAGAGCAGGAAACAGATTTATTTATGACGAAATTCCAAGAAACTTTTAGTGGGATAAAGTAACATATAAAAGGTATATCATACATTGCTTTCAACATAAATATGTATCTAACATAAACATATTGTGAGATTTCCTTTCAAATAGAAGTTGAAATAGAAGTGCAAGAATCCCTATAGTAGCTCAATTAGTTGAGCTAACGAATAGATGGAAGAGAAACCTATCATTAAATTAGGTTTTATGTTATCTATATTTTCCTATTACTTTTAATAAGGAGTGGCTAGTTGCTTCGGTTAGTACGTGTACTATTGTTCATATCTGTCGTGTTAATACTTATGCTTCCGCAAACCAGCCTAGCAAGAGGAGGCAGCGGATATGCTGTCCTTGATGGGGATACAGGCCGTGTTTTATTAGAATCAAATAGTGATGCACGGCTACCCATTGCCAGCTTAACAAAAATTTGGACAGCGCTTGTTGCTATTGAAAATAGTGATCTTCAGGAAGAAGTGGTTATTTCACCAAGGGCTGCGATGGCTGAAGGCTCATCAATTTACTTGCAAGCAGGTGAAAAGGTGACGGTTGAAACGCTATTATATGGTTTAATGCTACGCTCAGGAAATGATGCAGCAACAGCTTTAGCAGAGCATGCTGGAGGGTCAGTAGAAGGGTTTGTCAAATTAATGAATGAGCGAGCTGTTGTAGCTGGTCTCACAAATACCGTTTTTATGAATCCTTCTGGCTTACATCATGATGAGCATCTATCATCAGCTAGGGATACTGCAGAGATGCTGAGGATTGCCCTTCAAAATAATACCTTCAAGTCAATTGCATCAACTGTTTTATATCGGGCTGATACAGAAAATGGAATGCTTTGGGAAAATAAGCATCGTTTATTACGAGAGGGCGCAGGGACTGCTACTAACTTAGATGACGAAATGAAACAGCCAGTGAGTTCCTTAAAAACGGCAACGGGTACAGCCTTTGCTGGAAAAACAGGTTTTACAAAGGTTGCTGGTCGCACACTTGCTACTGCCTTTCAAAATGACGGGCAAACTTGTATTGTTGTCACACTGAATGAATCCGATGATTGGAATGTACATCGAGGGCTAGCTAATAAAGTGTGGGAAGAATACAATCTTGAGACAGTGGTGAAAAAAGGGAAATATAATGTAAACAAAAAGGTAGCCATTCGATTAGAGCAACCAATTCGATTACAGCTAACTAAAGAGGAAAAAGATAGTGTAAGGCAAGTGTTACATGTTTCAAGGAAACGACAAGAGGCTGTCCTATCGATTTTTATCGGTGAGGAACGAATATATGCAAAGGCAGTAACTGTTGAATCAGCGGATCGTTAAAAGCGAGACGCTGATTTTTTTTATGACATTTGAATGTCCATTAATATGATGTGAATTATGAAAGGAAAATTTTAGAGTCACTGTCGCTTTATCATTAACAGAAACGAGCATACTAAATCTGAATAAAAAGGATCTAAAGTAAATATAAGTGCTAAAAATTAAAGAAACTAGCTAATAAAAAATTATTTCAAATACTCTAATTACTTATTCATAATTAGTTTTTCTTTAATAATACACAAAAGTATGACATAATTTTCACAGATTAGCGGGAAAAATAACCTGATTGAAGATTGTATGAGGTTTATAAATTGGCATGTATGCCATTGCGAATGAAAACTAGAGGTGAAAGTATGGAAAGATTACAAAAGGTCATTGCATATGCAGGTGTTGCATCAAGGCGTAAGGCGGAGCAATTGATTTTAGAAGGTAAAGTAAAAGTGAACGGCGTTGTAGTACGTGAGCTAGGTACAAAGGTGTCCAACTCAGATACGATTGAAGTTGAGGGCGTAAAACTTGAAAAAGAGGATAAGGTTTATTACTTATTATATAAACCTCGTGGAACCATTTCAGCTGTAACAGATGATAAAGGACGCAAAACTGTCACAGATTTATTTAAGCATATTCCGCAACGTATTTTCCCAGTAGGACGTCTTGATTATGATACATCTGGCTTATTATTGCTGACAAATGATGGGGAATTTTCCTATATGTTGACGCATCCGAAATTTAAAATCGACAAAACTTATATTGCGCGTGTCAAAGGTGTTCCAACGATTGAAGGTTTAAAAAAGCTGCAACGAGGAATTAAGCTAGAGGATGGTAAAACAGCACCAGCGATGGTGAGTATGACCTCCTTTGACGAGAAAGCTGGTAAAGCGATTTGTGAAATTACTATTCACGAAGGGCGAAACCGTCAAGTGCGCCGCATGTTTGAGGCAATTGGTACACCTGTTGTTAAATTAAAACGTGAGCGCTTTGCTTTTTTAGATTTATATGGTCTGGCACCTGGAGAGTATCGTGAATTGACAAAGCATGAAGTAAAGCAATTAAGAGTGTTAGCAGAAACAGGGAAAATCGGTTAATTGAACATATACCTGTAGAAAGTGAGTATACCACTATCCGTATGGTGATGTTTTCACTTTCTTAGTGGTGTAATCGTTCATAAATCATTCATAATTATTAGCTAAGCGTTTTTGTATCATTTTGCTATAATAGGTGAGAACAGTACACCTACATTAGTTTCATCTAGTCGAAGTAGTATTCACTTCTGACTGGTAGCTTTTTGGGCGCACAAGCAATTGCATTGTATAGAATTCGACAAACATAATAGCTATACAAAAAATAAGGAATCTATACATAAAAGCTTAGCGTCAATAAATGTTACTCTAAGCCGTAATTGATAGGGGGTTTATTAACTTGGAGAAAAAGAAAAAACGTCTCGTCATCCGTACCATTATTTTAGCAGTTTTGGTCTGTGCAATTGGGTACACTGTATATGGAACAGCGACAAAGGAGAAGGTAGAGTTAGTAGCAGTAGGCTCTAAAGCACCGGACTTCACGTTAGTAGATTTAAACGGTGAGAAACATAAACTGTCTGATTATAAAGGGCAGGGGGTATTTTTGAACTTCTGGGGAACTTGGTGTAAGCCATGTGAAAAGGAAATGCCTGCAATGGACCGTCAGTATAAATCGTTTAAAAACCAAGGTGTACAAACATTGGCTGTCAATATTGCACAAACAGATTTTGAAGTACAGAATTTTGTCGATAGATACGACTTAACATTCCCAGTAGTTATTGACAAAACGAAAAGTGTTATGACTGCCTACAATGTTGGACAATTACCAGCAACGGTCCTTATTGATCCAGAGGGTAAGGTAGCGAAAATTATTACGGGTGAAATGACGGAGGCAAATATCGCTTCGTACATGGAATTAGTGAAGCCGAATGAGGAGTAAATGACTATGGAAAATATCATTTGTGCTTGTGGGCATAGTAACCCATATGGCACGAAGCTCTGTGAAAAATGTGGTCGCCCTTTAACTGAGGAAGGTAAACAAACAAAAGTTGTTGATATGCGCTATGATGGTTCAGCTATTCGATCAAAAACATACAACAAAACATTTATTGATAAAATTTGGAATTTCTTCTCAAGTGTAAAAGTGGGAATTGCCCTTATTATTATCACATTGGTCTCTGCGTCAATTGGAACAATTTTACCTCAAGAGATATATGTAAATGCTCCTGATGCAGGTAAGGCCGAGTATTATGAGAAAGTCTACGGCTGGTTTGGAAAACTTTATAATTATTTAGGGTTATCTGATTTATATAGCACTTGGTGGTTCCAAATTTTAGTTGGAATGTTAGCTATATCAATCATTGTTGCAAGCTTAGACCGTGGGATACCATTGCATAAGTCTCTGAAAAATCAACGCGTTAAACGCCATGAAAGTTTCTTGAAACGTCAACGCATTATAGCAGAGGGACAAGTTTCAAATCCTGAGGATACACTCGAAAAAGTTCAGCAAAAAATGACTGAATTAAAATATAATGTTCGACGTGATGGAAGCGCACTTCTAGCAGAACGCGGCCGTTTTTCTCGATATGGCCCATACATAAACCATGTCGGCCTTATTATTTTTTTAGCAGGTGTTATGATACGTTTAGTACCTGGCTTTTACGTAGATGAGTCAATTTGGATTCGTGAAGGTGAGACGAGAGCAATACCAGGGATGGAAGGCTATTTTATTAAAAATAATAAATTTATTTTAGAAACTCATGACAATAAACCACAGGGTGAGCAGGTGGCACAAGGTGTCAATGTAGTAGCGAAAAACTTCCAAACGGATGTCACTTTATACAAACAACCTGAAGGATCACTTCCTGGGGACTTGGATAATCTTGAGAAGGTGAGAGATTACTCGATTCGTGTGAACCATCCTTTAAAAGAAGATGGTTTTGCTTTATATCAAATGAATTACCGAATGAATGAATTGAAGCAGATGAATTTTGATTTGGTGAATAAAGAAACTGGTGAATCACTTGGTAAAGCTGAAATTGATCTAACGAATCCTAAAAAGGAATATGACTTAGGAAATGGTTCTTCCGTACAGATTCTAGTGTATACACCGGATTTTTCTGGTTTTGAGAATGGTGAACCACAAACAAAAACTTCTATACCTAATAATCCAGCATTTTTATTTAAAATGAAAACACCTCAAACACCAGATGGAGAGGTAAGTTTTGTTGAAATTATGAAGCCACCTCTTGAACCGCTTGGAGAAAATAAATATCGAATGAAATTTGCTAGTGCTGACACGCGAAATACAGCAAACTTTACGATACGTAAAGATAGCACAATACCTATACTATTTGTTGGCGGTATTATTTTCATGATTGGTGTAGCAATCGGTTCGTATTGGAATCATAGACGTTTATGGTTACAGGTAGAGCCAGATGGAAAAGTGATAATGGCTGCCCATGTTAATAAAAATATGTTCAGCATGAAAAAAGATTTAGATGCTGTTTCATCCTTTGCTGATTTACCACCATATATAGATCAGCTAGAGAAGTCAGAAGATGTCGAGAAGTCGACTGAACCAGCCATTACTAAAAAGGAAGGTGACAACACCTTATGAGTTTGATTGACATAAGCGGAAACCTATTGTTTATAGCATTTATAGCTTATCTTGTAGCAACATTATTCTTTGGTGGCTCGATTAAGCAATCGAATGCTACAGGCAAAAATACAGATAAATGGGGCAAGCTTGCTATTGCTATAACTATAATTGGTTTCCTTTCGCAGCTTGGGTATTTTATTACTCGTTGGATTCATACAGGGCATGCACCTGTTAGTAACATGTTTGAATTTACGACAGCCTTTGGTATGTTCATTGTTGCTGCATTTATTTTAATTTACTTTATTTATCGCATGACTGCATTAGGTTTAGTGGCACTACCTGTGGCACTTTTAATAATTGCCTATGCAGCGATGTTCCCGAACGAAGTAAGTCCATTAGTACCATCTTTACAAAGTTATTGGCTAACAATTCATGTTATTACAGCGGCTTTGGGTCAATCGATTTTGGCAATAAGTGCGGTAGCTGGACTGATTTATTTATTAAAAGTAGTAGATGTTACAAAGCCTACTAAAGAGCGCTTTTGGTTAGAAACAGTGATGTTCTGCTTAGTATTAGTAGTTGGCTTTGTCATTGCTTCCTCTACATTTAATGCAATGGATTACGAATCTAAATATTCTTATGTTGATAAAGAAGGTACAGAGCGTCAAATTACTTATAATATGCCACCGATATTTGGAATGAATGAATTTAAAGCAATTGAAGAACATGGTATGTCGCCAATTGTAGAAATGCCTTCACTTATTAATGCGAAGAAATTAACAACGGTTGTTTGGTCATTATTAGTAGGATCGATTTTATACTTATTAATTCGTTTAATTGCTCGACGACGTATTAGCGCAATATTCCAACCATTTGTTAAGCGTGTCAATTTACAATTACTAGATGAAATCGGCTACCGTTCCGTATTAATTGGTTTCCCAGTATTTACATTAGGTGCTTTAATCTTTGCGATGATTTGGGCACAAATCGCCTGGAGTCGTTTCTGGGGATGGGATCCAAAAGAGGTATGGGCACTTATCACATGGTTATTTTATGCAGCATTTTTACATTTACGCCTTTCAAAAGGTTGGGAAGGTAGGAAGTCTGCTTGGTTAGCATTAATTGGCTTCGCCATTATCTTATTCAACTTAGTTGCTGTTAACTTAATTCTTGCAGGCTTACACTCATACGCTTCAAATTAATATGAGACCAGATTACGTATAGATACTTAGGGTAGAGGAATTTAAGCTTATACCTATATCTACTATGAAAACGGTTGTAAAATAACGTTCTGTCTGCTTGAAAAAGCTGTGAACGTTCACTTCCTTTGCCTTGTAGCACAAGTTTTGCAGGATGAACTATTATGGAAGCATATATGAGATTTGCAACGTCGCTAGTATTAGAAAGATAAGCCTTCTTGCTTGTGGCAAGAGGGCTTTCTTTTCTTTTCAATATGTGTCGAACCATGTACAATAGAATGTAGAGAAAGATTGGAAGAGAGGGATCGTGAAAGTGTCAGAAAATATTTCAGTGTTAGTAGTAGATGACGAGGATCGTATTCGACGCTTATTAAAAATGTATTTGGAGCGTGAAGGGTATCTTGTTGACGAAGCAGAAAATGGTGAACAAGCGATCGAAAAATCTTTAGAAAAAGAGTATCACTGTATTTTATTAGATATCATGATGCCTGAAAAAGACGGACTTGAAGTATGTGCAGAAATCCGTGAACGTGCAGCAACACCAATTATTTTATTAACTGCCAAGGGCGAAGAAGCAAACCGTGTACAGGGCTTTGAGCTTGGAGCAGATGATTATATTGTAAAACCATTTAGTCCTCGTGAGGTAGTGTTACGTGTGAAGGCTATTTTACGTCGTTCCCAGGCATTCTCACCTTCGACAAATGCATCCTCTTCTAAAGATTTGGTTGTATTCCAGCATTTAATGATCGACCATGATGCCCATCGTGTAACAGCAGAGGGGATTGAGGTGAATTTAACACCGAAAGAATATGAATTGCTTTATTTCCTAGCGAAATCGCCAGACAAAGTATTTGACCGTGAACAATTACTAAAAGAAGTTTGGCATTATGATTTCTTTGGAGATTTACGTACTGTGGATACACATGTAAAGCGCTTACGTGAAAAACTCAATCGTGTATCTGAAAACGCTGCAAAGATGATTGTTACTGTTTGGGGCGTTGGCTACAAATTTGAGGTTGTCAATGAATAGAATATGGAATAGTGTTGTCGGGAAGCTATGGGTAACCATATTGCTTCTCGTTTCATTTGTATTATTTGTTTTCACGGTATTGATGCTCGAATTTCTACAAAATTACCATATGCAGCAAGCAGAAATTTCGTTGCGCCAAACTGCTGCAACGGTGGCAAGTATAGTAGATGATAATGAAACAGCAGAGTCAACGTCGGAATTATTAAAGGATATTTTACCCGAAAGCACAAATGCACTTATTGCTACAGGTGATAACGAGGTATCATTTGCTTTGCAGGAGGGTGTTAATAAAAAAGAAATACAGGATGCTATATTAGCCAATAAATCTTTTCATAAAATCTTTCAATCAGATGAACCAATTACAAATGAAATGATGATGCCATCATCTACGGATAAAGAAAAAATAGAATCGTATGTGGTGCTCGGCTTCCCATTAAATGTAGAGAATGCCGTGCATGGTGCTGTCTTTATTTATCAAAGTCCAGATGCACTTCATAAAACATCAAAAGAAACGACTAAAATTGTCTTTTTATCTGCCTTTATAGCCTTTGTGCTGACGACATTCTTTGCCTTTTTCCTATCCTCACGTATTACCTCGCCTTTGCGTAAAATGCGAGAATTGGCTTTTGAAATTTCAAAGGGGAATTTTGAAGCGAAAATGCCAACAACACAAAATGATGAAATTGGTCAGCTTGCTGTTGCCTTTAATCAAATGGGGCGACAATTAAAGCATAATCTAGAAGTAATCAATCAGGAAAATGAACAGCTTTCTAATATTTTGACATCGATGACAGATGCAGTCATTACGTTTAATCGAGATCGTACAATATTATTAAGTAACCCACCAGCAGAGCGTTTAATGCAAAAATGGTTTGTTAATAAAGGCTCTCAAAGTGCGAAGCCAATTCCACCAGAGTTATATCATATGCTGGACCATGTACTAATGTTTGAGGATAAACTGGAAGAAGAAATTGAGATGGATGGAAATTATTATACCTTTACAATTAGCCCCCTATACAGTGGGGAATTAATACGTGGAGCAGTTGCTGTTATTCGTGATATGACAGAGCAGCATCGCTTAGAAAAGCTGCGTTCAGATTTCATAGCCAATGTATCCCATGAGCTTAGAACGCCGATTTCAATGCTTCAGGGCTATTCAGAGGCCTTAATGGATGATGATTTTATTCAGGATCAGGAAGAACGTAACGAAATAACAAAAATTATCTATGATGAATCAAAGCGAATGGGACGTCTAGTAACAGATTTATTAGATTTAGCTCGTATGGAATCGGGGCATATGACGCTTTATAAGGATGCCCTCCCGATTAATTCTACATTCGAACGGATAACACAAAAATTTGCTCAGGTTGCTAAAGAGAAACATGTTCGTCTAGTATTTGATAGTGAATTCAATGAGGAAGCTAGGATAAGTATTGACGAGGATCGGATTGAACAAGTGTTAACAAATTTAGTTGACAATGCACTCCGTCATACGGATGAAGGGTCAGTTACTGTCAAAATTGAGCAGGAGCCGACCTTTGCAAAAATATCTGTTCAGGATACAGGACATGGCATTCCAAATGAGGACTTACCTTATGTTTTTGAACGTTTTTATAAAGCTGACAAAGCCCGGACGCGTTCTAAAGGCGGAACTGGCCTAGGTTTAGCTATTGCTAGAAATATTGTAAAGGCACATTCAGGGACTATTATGGTTGACAGTGTGCTGAAAGAAGGTACTACCTTTACGTTTTATTTACCTTTCGAATAATTAATATCATTGCTACTTTAGTGGTATTAATTGGCTGTAACTTCTATAAACATGAAGACGACAAATATTATAGAACGGGGGTGGAGTGCATTGAATGACTCCGTGTTCCATCGACTATACGATGCATACCATCAAGACGTGTTCCAGTTTCTTATTTATTTAGTAAAAAACCGTATACTTGCTGAAGATTTAGCGCACGAGGTTTATGTACGAGTGTTGCGCTCATACGATCAATTTGCAGGAAATAGCAGTGAAAAGACATGGCTATTTGCCATTGCTAAAAATGTCGCAATCGATCACTTTCGGAAGCAGGCAGTACGCCAAAAGCATTCACTTGACTTTTTTGACTGGGAAACGGAACAACTCCATTCAAACACACCATCACCGGAAGATATGCTGGAGGCAAGTGATGAATTTATGCAGGTAGAGTCAGCACTTGAAAACTGTACAGGAGACCAAAAGATGGTCATTATTATGCGCTACTTTCAAGATTTATCGATTGCAGAAACAGCACAAATACTAGATTGGACAGAAGCAAAGGTAAAAACAACACAGCATCGTGCCATCAAATTTTTAAGGCAACAGCTACAACAGGTTAGAGAACAGGAGGCGAAACGGCAATGACACATAACCAGTTTGATGATGACCAGCTAGAACATGTATTGAACAATGCCCCTAAGCTTTCTGACCGCCGTTCTAAAGATGAAATATTAAATCGATTATTGGCAGATGCTCGCTTGCAGGATAATGTTCATTTGCAAGAAGCCATCCAGCAGCCATTAGACGAAGAAGTGTCAGCGCAAGAACAACAGCAAAGTATAGAGACAGAAACAACAAAGCGCAAAATCCGTAAATGGCCCATTCTTATGAGTGTTGCTGCTGTTTTCGCATTAACAATAGGTGTAGGCTCTAAGTTTATGAATAATAATGATTCCAAGATAGATCAGGCGACAGCCCCTGACATTGCTCCGTATTCTACTATGCAAGACGGGCCAGCTGCAAAAACTGCTGAAAATTTTGATAATTATCTGGATTCGAGCATTGTTGCAGAACATGCTAAATTTATGTCTCTACGTACCTCTGTGTACGAGGAAGACTTAACGGATGCCGTTGTCTTTCGTATTGGTTTGGCAAGTCGTGATGTAGAAAGCGTACCAATGACGTATATTATTCCCAATGAGCGGGTTGAAGCGGATTTTGGGAAAGAAAAACCTTCTACATTACAAATGTATAAAAAGTATGCACCACAAATTGAAGAGAAAGCAAAAGGCTTTACTAACTACCATCCATATCAAGGTGAATTGAAGGAAAAAGATGATAAGCTGATTCATGTATTACCCGAGAAAAATGATTATGATGTAGCCTCTGCACCCGTAAATGAATATAAGGGAACCTTGCAGGATACATTTTCAGACTCAGAGTATACAGAGGTCGAGTTTGAAAATGCAGATGGCACACCATACGAGTTTTCTCAAGAGGGAGAGCCGAGTAAGGCTATGTCATTAACAGGTCCAAGTCATTTTAATTATTATTTATATAAAGACCAGGATAATGGGGCGGAGTATTTATCTCCCGATTTTCGTCAAACTTTTCCCTCGGTAACAGAAGCGATTACGGTTATGCGCAATAAAAATGATGATGTTTATGTTCCTGTCGTTCCAGAAAATGTGACTTATACTGTACAGGAGGTTGCAGAGGGTGTTGTTGTTACCTTTAATGCTCCTCTTGATTTAACGACAATGGAGCCAGCTCGAGCAACACAATTAATCGAAGCAATGATGCTAACGGCTGCAAGCTTTGATAAACAATTACGCTTAGATAATGTAGTTCAGGAAAGCTGGGAAGGCTTTGATTTAAAAAATTTCTTGCCCAAGCCTGTAGGTGCAAATAAGCAGTATATGGATACGCCATAGCAACTTTACGGCGATAGTTTAAGGAGTATTCTCGTACATCAACTGTGGCGAGAATACTCCTTCTTGTTTCTATGGCGATAAACCAACTAACTGTCCATAAAACATACAAATCTAATAGGATTTTTTAAGCAGAACTATTTACTTTTTCTAAATAATTCATTATAGTAAAGCTGTAGAACAAAAATAAAATATTGATTCATCTTCGGGGCAGGGTGAAAATCCCGACCGGCGGTAATAGAGTTGTAAATCGCTAATGTGAAAGACATTAGCTCGAATGATTTACTAAAGACTCTTCAGCCCGCGACCTGTGCAAAATTTTTTGCATGGCTGACTTGGTGCGATTCCAAGGCCGACAGTTAGAGTCTGGATGGGAGAAGATGGAGGTACGATCGTCATTCGTTATTTTAAATTAGCTTTGAACGAGCGTTTTTTCAACATGGCTTTAAAGCCCGCTCGAAAATTGCTGTTTAATGGCGTTTATTAATCATGCCTATTCTCCCTTATGCCAACAATGCATAAGGGTTTTTTCATGAATAACATTTGATTAGATCGTAACCTTTCTTCTTGCGAGATTGAATCAGCAAAGAGGAGAGAATTTTCAATGAAGAAAAATGTTAAACTTCAATCGTTTATTACGATTGGCATGCTGAGCAGTATTTCGTTTTTATTAATGCTATTTAATTTCCCAATTCCACCATTCCCAGCGTTTTTGGAAGTGGATTTCAGTGATATGCCTGCATTACTAGCAGCCATAACAATGGGACCTGTAGCGGGGATTCTAGTAGAGTTATTTAAAAATGTATTGGATTGGATTTTCTCAGGCACGCCAACAGGAGTACCAGTAGGACATATCGCTAACTTCACGACAGGTATTTTATTTATTTTACCAGTATCCTTTATTTTTAAGCGTTTTAAAAACATTGGTGGTCTTATTGGAGGCTTAGCAGCAGGAACAATCGTTATGGCGGTTGGTATGAGTGTTCTTAACTATGCTGTATTTTTACCAATGTACACGTACTTTTTAGGGATGGAGCCTGTTGTAGGAGATTCATTATATAAAATGATTGTGGCTGGAATCTTGCCATTTAATATTGTTAAAGGTATTTTATTAACTGTTATCATGGCCTTATTATTTACAACTATGCGCAAATGGATAGATCGTCAGCGTAATATGTATTTAACGAAATAAGATTATGAAACCTCGAGTGTGATTTGATGCTCGAGGTTTTTTTTATGGATTGAACGCTTGAATCAATAGATAGATTTGTCAACGGAACTTAATCTAGTCGAGCCTAGTGTTTTCATGTAGAATAAGAAAGAGTTTAGAAATGCTAGAGGAGTTTGAAGAGATGAGTGAAAAAAAGGCACAATGGTCTAGTAAACTAGGCTTTATTTTAGCATCAGCAGGAGCGGCAATCGGATTAGGGGCGATTTGGAAGCTTCCATATGTTACTGGTCAAAGTGGCGGTGGAGCATTTTTCCTAATCTTTGTTCTATTTACATTGTTAATTGGTTTACCAATGCTATTATCAGAATATATTTTAGGACGTGGCACCCAATCTGAGGCGGTCACTGCATATAAAAAAATTGCACCGTCGAAAAGGGGCTGGGCATGGATTGGCCGCATGGGTGTACTGGGTTGTTTTTTATTATTAACTTTTTATAGTGTTGTGGGCGGTTGGATTTTTATTTATAGCGGTCTTGGTGTGGTTGGTACTGTTATTGATCCTGCTAATGATCCTAGTGAGCTATTTGAAAAGATTATTGGTACGCCTTGGATTACATTGCTAGGTTTAGGGTTATTTACGCTAGCGAATGTACTAGTGATATCTCTTGGAGTGCAAAATGGTATAGAAAAGGCTAATAAGTTTATGATGCCATTATTATTTATGATGTTTATAGTACTTGTTGTCCGAGCAGTAACATTAGACGGAGCGATGGAGGGTGTGAAATTTTTCTTATGGCCAGACTTCTCTAATATTACTGGAAGGGCTTTATTAGAAGCTTTAGGCCAATCCTTCTTTGGCTTAGCAGTAGGGTTTTCTTGTCTAGTGACCTACAGCTCTTATTTAAAAAAGGATGTGAGCTTACCTAACTCGGCGGGCTCGGTTGTACTTTTAACTGTACTTGTATCGTTTTTAGCAGGATTAGCGATTTTTCCTGTTGTATTTGCCTTTGGTTTAGAGCCTGCATCTGGACCAGGCTTACTATTTATGGTGCTGCCTACAGCATTTAGCCAAATGCCATTGGGTGAAGTGTTCTTAGCGATGTTTTTATTACTATTTTTATTCGCAACATTAACATCTTCCTTCAGTTTATACGAAATTATTGTAGCGGCATTTATAGAAAAGGGGCGAATGTCTCGCTCAGCATTGACACTGTTATTAGGTGTAATAGTCTTTATTGCTGCAATTCCAGCAGCATTGTCTTCTAGTACCTTAGCAGATGTATCATTCTTTGGGAAAACAATTTTTGATACGACAGATTTTTTAGTATCGAATTTAATGCTTCCGTTAGGAAATTTATTGATAGCTTTCTTTATTGCGCATGTAGCTGATAAAGAATTTGTGAGGAAGGAATTACTGATGGGAAGCCAAATGGGACAGGGGTATTATTCTACATATCGACTATTAATGTTAATTGTAGTACCTATAGTCATTCTTGTTGTTTTATTAAATATGCTTTTACAATATTAAAAAGCAGGGTGTATTCTATTTTACAGGAATACACCCTATTTTTATGAATAAAAGGACGTTAGCCTAAAACCTTCGCATCCTACGAAAACGGCTAACTGACCTGACTCGTGCCGCTGCCGCTTTGCTTTCGCGAAAAAAACATCTGCAGGTCTGGGCACAATTCAAAATCCGGACACAATTACGACAAGGCGAAATTGATAATGGGGGCAACGATAGGGTTAATATTCGTTAAGTGATAATTCTCCTAGCCAATCTTCTTTGATAATCTTTTTTGCTTGCTCTTCGCTGTTTGTAATAGGAAAAACTTTATCAACCTGCGAAATAGCGA
The DNA here is from genome assembly GCF_050272555.1 of Lysinibacillus sp. NPDC047702. NCBI lineage: Bacteria > Bacillati > Bacillota > Bacilli > Caryophanales > Bacillaceae > Lysinibacillus > Lysinibacillus sp. NPDC047702. Next base: position 32,275 of record NZ_JBNNMG010000044.1, read on the forward strand.
ATAAGTTGCGGATGAAATCATCGACGACAATAATGGCGATTTTCTTTTCTTTTATTGATATTTTTTTGGCAAAGTTAACGATCATACCAAAGCCGGTACTATCGATATTTGTTACTTTTTGCATATCGATAATATATCCATGCTTTGTTTCTAAATTTAGTGATTGAAGATCTTTTTTTATATCTTCAATCAGACCGTATTCTAAATCGCCAGTAAACGCAATTAAGATATAATCAGCCTTTGTGCCAATATCCATCGCAATTTTCTTCTGATTCATACTATAGCGCCTCCATTTTCCTTTTCATGTTTATGGATTAATTTATACTTGGCATTTCCATGATATGTGCCTGACAAGAGTGAAAGCTTTCCAAAGACTTTTTGAGCCTCCTCATCCGCTTATTTCATTGTGGGAGTCGCCGTCTATTCATAATTGTTTTAATAAACTCCCATTGTATCTATAACACATCGTATCATGTTTATCCTTAATTAAAACTTAAATTTATTGACTTCGTTTTGTAATTTATCTGAAATTGTTGCTAATTCATCTGAGTTTTGTGTTATCTCTGCCACGGTAGCATATTGTTCCTCAGATGTAGCGGCGATTTCCTCTGTTGCAGCTGCAGAGTCTTCGATGATACGAGAAATGTCTTGAATAGCTTGTTGAACACCTAAGGAGTTGTCATTGACATGCGTAAATGCCATCTTCATTTGTTCAACACCTTTTTCTGTTTCCACAACTTTCTCCACGATCTCTTTTAAAGCGGTTCCTCCTTTGTTGATAATTGTTACTTGCTCCTCTACCGCAAGCAGATTACTTTCCATTGTGCGAACTGTTACTGACGTTTCAGCCTGAATATCATTAATGAGATTTGTAATTTGTCCAGATGCCATGCTTGATTGCTCAGCAAGTTGACGTACCTCTGAGGCAACAACCGCAAAGCCTTTTCCTTGATCACCTGCGCGTGCGGCTTCAATAGCTGCATTAAGGGCAAGTAAATTTGTTTGCTCTGCAATACCTGTAATCACGGTGATAATACCACCAATTTCTTCAGAGCGTTTGCCTAGTTTTTGAATAGAGTCCGTTGCATAAGACACTGTTTGCGTTACAGCACTTAAATGCTTGATGGCTTCATTAATCGCTTCTTCTCCTTTACGTGCAATATTCGATGATTCTATGGCACTAGTCAAAGTCATTTCAGCCTTTTTCAAACTACTCGATACTTCTTCAATTGTTTTTTGCATCATCGATACAATTTGCTCAGCTTGATCGGATTGTGTTGTTGTTCCAACTGCGATTTCATTCATCGTTAATGCAATTTGGTTAGAAGCCTCGCTAGTCTGGTGTGATGATTCAGCTAATGAGTGGGAGGAGTTAGCCACCTGATTAGCGCTGCCAGCCACAATTGTTATTGTTTCAGTTAAGCGATCTTTCATATTACTAAATGCTTGTGCTAAATCCGTAATCTCATCTTTGCCTTTAGGATTTAATAATTTTACATTCAAATTTAAATCTGCAAGCTCTTGGGCATTTGAGCTTAGGATATTGATTGGATTAATGATTTGTCGTTGTAAAAACCAACTAATACCGACAATCAATAGAATAGCAATCCCTAAAGAAACTGCTACATTTTCAAGGGCTGATTTTGTTGCAATGCTTATATAAGGAGCTGTTGGAACGGCTGTTGCCCATACACCTATTACATCTCCTTTGCTATCTAAAATAGGGTCATAGGCTGCCTGATGCATGTTTCCTAAAACACTTGCCGAACCAATAAAGCGCTTTTTTTCTCCTAATACAACAGTGGCGACTTCGTCAGATACTTTAGTATTTAAGGCACGCTGTCCGTTTTCGACAATATTGGTACTAATTCGTGAATCATTTTGGAAAATTGATACGGCATTACCGTTTGTTAGCTCTCCAACTTTATCAGCAATGTCAAAATTCTCAACCATGTTGACATCGCCTTTATATAATTGATTATTTTTGATGGACCAATCTCCAGGGAATTTTGCGTTTAAATATTCATAGCTTACTTGAATATCTGATAGAAGCTTAGTATTTGCACTTTCTAAAAGATTCTTTTTCGCAACATAATAATTAATTCCTGCTAAAAGTGAAGTAAGAAGTAAAATACAACTAAAGATTAGCAGGCTTATTTTTTTTCGAATTGTCAGTTTCATTAAAACTCCTCCAATTATACTTTATAGGTGTGTTGTTGAACCTTATTTCACGTTATGATTTAAGTTGCTCGTTTTCATGAGCTAAGTAGAGTTGATATATATTTAAAGATTCATCAAAACCCTCTATTTTCATTTATATATATTCTTTTTGAGATACCAACTAAAAATTTTGTTTCAGAAATATGTTCAAACCAAATATCGTCAACCATATTTTTAACAAAAAATAAACCACGCCCACGATCTGAAAAATCAAGTTCATTTAAATCGTATTGAAGAACTTTACTCCAATCATTTTCAGCAATTCCTTTTGCTTCATCTGTAACGGTTACTTTTATTTCTTCAGCGGATTGGCATACATGTATTTGAATTTCCTTTTCTGAGTATGCATCGATTTTTCCCATTGCTTCAACAGCATTTATAACTAATTCATGTACAACAAAGCGTAATTCTTTTTTATAAGGTAGATTATACACGTTTGCATAATTTTCCATAACTTGATCTACGAATGCTATTGCTTGTGTATCAGGATTTACATTGAGCGTGAATTCCATCACCAATCACCTACCCTGTAATGTAATTGTTATTGAAACTACTGTTATATCATCACTGTGATCATTTTCTAATAAATTGTACTTTTGAGAAAATTTTTGTAAGGCATAGCTATTTTCTTGTGAGGCATAGGAATGGAAAAAATCCATATCAATATTGTGTTGTTTATTTAATGTCAATAATCCATCCGTATAAAGTATAATACGATGCCAGCCGGATAAAGGAATTGTTTTTTTAGTGATTGGAATGGTAGGGAATAGTCCAAGAATAGGTGTGTTTGCTTGAAGAAATACTGTCTCTCCGTACTTTCCAAATAAAAAACCAGCTGGATGGGCTGCATTCACATAGTGTAATGTTCCACTTTTTGTATCAATAAGTATGTAGATAGCCGTCATTAAAAAACGGTCCATATCTTCATCAGAAAAAAGCTCATTAATTTGACGATTTAGCTCCCGAATGACTGTTACAGGATCGATTAATTTTGTAATCATACCTTTTAACAGAGATCGAACGGACATGGTAACAAGTGATGCAGCGATGCCATGCCCCATAGCATCATATAAAAGAATAGCCGTCAAATGTTCATTAATCCTAAACCAACAGTACATGTCACCTCCTAATGTATTGGATGTAACATAAAGTCCATCAATCTGTAGGTTTTCAAGATATAGTGGTGGTGATAAAGCGTTTTTTTGAAACTTTTTTGCCACGATTAGGTCTTTTTGAATCATACTTTCTTGTTGTCTTCGCAGTTTTGCTTCATTCTGATATTTTGTGGCAACTTGAATTCGGGTTTTAAATTGTGTGAAATCAAATGGCTTTAAAATAAAATCAAATATTCCAGCCTCAAAAACTCTATCAATCGTAATTGTTTTTTCATAAGTAGTAGCAAGAAGGATTGGGACATCAATCCAGTTTATTAAACTGTCAATTTGCTGACATATTTCTTCGCAATTTTTAAGTGTCAATTTTGCATCGAGAATAATTAATTCTAGATCTTCTTTCAAAGAATCTAATAAATAATTCATTGCTGCATCAGGGGAGGAAAAGCAATGAATATCTTTGATGTCTATACGATGAAAATATTTTTGCAGACGCAATACATCATTACTTACGCTGCCAATAATTAATACTGACATGCTTCCTACATTCACCGCCTTATGGATCTTTAACAGAAGATTTCTAGGAATTTTAAATATTCATATAACTATATTATATACGCCTTATTTACTTGGCTGATGAACAATATAGAAATTCTAATTTGCTATAAATTTACCAATAAATATGGCATTATACAAGACTATTGTGATATAAAATGCGGAAATATTATTTCTTATTTAAATTCCATAAAACAGACTATGAAAATCGCCGAAAATCTTCATAGTAAAGCCTTAATTCACGTGTAAAGGCAATCATAAATGAGAGCTCTATATATCTAAAAAAAAGATAAATATCTTCGAAAAAAACAATGTAATGAAAGTTAACATACATATTGCACCTTTTTCATTTTTGATGTAATTTAAAAGCAGTTATTTATTATGGTGTCAACTAAAATTACATTGGAGTGGTGGAGAATGAAACATTATACGAAAGAAGATATTATACGCCGAGTGGAAGAAGAAAATGTGAAATTTATTCGCCTACAATTTACTGATATATTGGGAACAATTAAAAATGTTGAAGTTCCTGTAAGTCAATTAGAAAAAGCATTGGACAATAAAGTGATGTTTGATGGTTCATCCATTGAGGGCTTTGTACGTATTGAAGAATCGGATATGTATTTACGTCCAGATTTTAATACCTTTGTAATTTTCCCTTGGACAGCTGAAAAGGGCAAGGTAGCGCGCTTTATTTGTGATATAGCAAGACCTGATGGTACACCGTTTGAAGGTGATCCACGTTCTAATCTAAAAAGGGTATTAAAAGAGATGGAGGAGCTTGGTTTTACTTCATTTAATTTGGGACCAGAACCAGAGTTTTTTTTATTTAAGCTGGATGAAAAAGGGCACCCAACACTTGAATTAAATGATAGTGGGGGATACTTTGACTTAGCACCGACAGATCTTGGCGAGAATTGTCGCCGTGACATTGTATTAGAGCTAGAAGGGATGGGCTTCGAGATTGAAGCATCTCACCATGAGGTGGCACCTGGTCAGCATGAGATTGATTTTAAGTATGCCAATGCTATTGAAGCATGTGATAATATTCAAACATTTAAACTTGTTGTAAAAACAATTGCAGCGCAGCATGATTTACACGCAACTTTTATGCCAAAGCCATTATATGGCGTTAACGGCTCTGGAATGCACTTTAATTTATCTTTATTTGAGGGAAATAAAAATGCCTTTTATGATGAAAATGCAGAGCTGCAATTAAGCCAAAAAGCGCGTAGTTTTATGGCTGGTATTTTTAAACATGTACATGGTTTTACTGCAGTCACGAATCCGCTTGTAAATTCCTACAAACGGTTAGTGCCTGGCTATGAGGCTCCTTGTTATGTAGCATGGTCTGCTCAAAACCGCTCACCACTTATTCGAATTCCGGCTGCAAGAGGGCTCTCCACACGCATTGAGCTTCGTTCTGTTGATCCTGCAGCAAACCCATATTTAGCGATGGCCGTTATTTTAGCATCAGGGCTCGACGGGATTCGCAATGATTTAACACCTCCAGATGCAGTTGATCGAAATATTTATAAAATGTCTCGGAATGAACGTGAATTAAATGGTATTGATAGTTTACCATCATCATTAGAATTTGCATTAATTGAATTAGAAATGGATCATACTGTATGTGAGGCACTTGGAGATCATATTTTTGAAAAATTTTCGACTGCTAAAGAAATAGAATGGAATAAATATCGTACACGCGTTCATAACTGGGAACGTGAAGAATATTTAAGAATGTATTAAAAGGAAGTGTTGGAGCTTTTTCGCTTCAACACTTCTTTTTCACTTGAATAGTTATATTATTTTTGTGACAAATCTTTCCTTTTAATTTAATATAAAAGAGGGGGAGGAGAATAGATGGTGCAAGCGACTCAAGTAGTAACAATCCAAAATAATGATATAGTAAATTTTGAAAATGATATTAATAACGCTCTTTTAGATTTAAGTGAATATTTAATAATCGATATTAAATATAATACTTTATATATTGGAGAACAAACTGTTATACATTCAGCTCTAATTATTTATAAATAAAGAAATTCATGACTGATTGAAAGGAGGATTTTATTTGTCAAAAATTTTTATGCTTTCAATTACTAAAAGAATAGATGATCGTGAAGAAACTCAAAGTGTAATGGAAAAAATATTTCCCAGGAAATCTGTGTTAAAAGAATTTCTAAAAAAAGAAGGATATTGTAAGGCAGCGAAAAATCAATATATAAAAATTAAGAATGAATTGATATATGAGGCAGCCATAGAAAAAATAAAACTTTAAATAATGTTAGTACCACTTAAAAAACAACATTAGAAATAAAATTAAGTCATGTTCATATGAGCATGATTTTTTATTATGATTGATTCAATTATTGATACTCAAGATTTTCAATCAGAAATGCTCTCAAGAATCTGTATTATTATTTGTCCACTAAATTGTTTCAATCTGCATATTTTTTGCAAAAATTTAAGTGAAGTCTATTAGTTAATATAGACTTAAAAATGATTTATATCTTACTTACCAAGACATAATTCAATTAGAATTTATTAAGTAAACTTTTCTTTAAAAATTATTAATATAGTAGTATGGATAAATCAGTCCAAAGAAAGCATAAAAAAACAGGATTAAATACTGTCATTTCGTTAATCTATATACAAGGAGTGAGGGCAATGAGTTGGATTGAGTCGATTCAAAAGGCAATTAATTATATCGAAGTGCATTTATTAGAGGACATTACTATGGAGCAAATTGCACGAGAGGTTCATTCTTCAGTCTTTCATTTTCAACGGACTTTCTCAATTTTAACGGATATGTCCATTGCGGATTATATAAGACGTAGAAGATTAACATTGGCTGCGCAAGAGTTACTGAATACAGAGGAAAAAATAATCGATCTCGCCTACAAATATGGCTATGACTCTCCTGAAGCTTTCACAAAGGCATTCCGCAAGCAGCACCATATAACGCCAAGTGAAGCAAGAAAAAAGCAAGGCCCATTACAATCATACAATCGCCTGGTCATCCAGGTCAGTCTGAAAGGAGCAGAACCAATGAAGTATAGAATTGAAGAAAAAGAAGCATTTCAAGTAGTTGGGGTAAAAAGAACTTATAATTGTCAAAGTGGTGAAAATACGAGAGGGATTCCTCAATTTTGGAATGAAATGAACAGTCAAAATTTTGATAAACAGCTGATTCAATTAAATAATGGAGATATTAAGGGTGTACTTGGAGTTTGTGTTCCTGATCCAAACTATCCACAAAATAGCCTGATTGATTATTGGATTGCTGCTGATTATGCAGGGGATGTACCAGATGATTTACTGGCAATGGACATATCAGCATCTAAATGGGTTGTCTTTGAAGTACATGGTCCTATGCCAGATGCAATGCAGAATACTTGGAAACAAATATATTCTGAATGGTTCCCATCTAATCCCTACGAACCGATAGGATCTGCAGAGCTTGAAGTGTATTCTGATGAGGATCCATTTAGTCCTGATTGTTATTCTGAAATTTGGATACCGATTAAGTAATAAGTAAAATGTAAAGACCAAGAATGGTGATAAAATTCTTGGTCTTTACGAATTTATTGTATTAAAGCATAAATACTAATATCATCAGATGTTTCTGTTTCGGGTAATGTTCCTATATAGCTGAATTTCAACTTTTCTAGTACTTTTATGGAGTTTTTATTAGCAGGCTCAACCTTTGCTTCAATTTTTTTAATGTGTAAGGCGGTGAAGGCATAATGAATTAAAGCTGTAATACTTTCCTGCGCAAAACCCTTTCCCCAATAAGCTTTCCCAAGCTCATAGCCAATTTCTGCGGTATTGTTCTCTTCATCAAATGAATTAAATCCACATGAGCCAATAATTTTCTGGGATGTTTTCTCAATAATTGAATAACGGATGCCTTTTTGTTCTTTCGCCAATTGATCAAGTATTGTAATCATCTCTTGTGCCTGTTTAACATCCGTTAAATTAATAATATTCATGTATTTCGTTACGTCTGGATCTGACCAAATTTGAAATAAATTATTGGCATCCTCTATTTTCATTTTTCTTAAATACAGTCTTTTTGTGTCAATTTGTTCTATCAATACTTTTACCTCCAAGTTTTTATCTTCATTCAGCAGAAGACTCTCACCTCTACAGGTGGTGAGATGAAAGCGGTTTTGGTTCCTTTTCAGTGGGTGTCGAAACACCTACTGAAATAGCGGAACTCAGTCTAAGAACGCCACGTCCTGTGGCAACGACTGAGTGACCAACCTCATGTCGGCCCAAAGTCTCCGGCGGATGTCACGGATTTTCAATGGAATGAATTGTGTAGGCACAATTCAAAATCCGGACACAATTACGCCAAGGCGAAATTGATTTTATTTGGATGAAAAATATTGCTATCTGCGCATCATTCAGTCCCTTCAAATATTTTATACTAGATGTATTTTCAATATTAAACAATAGTTCTACTATTTACAATATACCTTATAATAATAAGGAAATAATAGAATTGGGGAAAAGAAAATGATAAAGGTAAAACCAGAGAATTTTTCGGCGATAAGAGAGACTATTAAAGAGGCACCAACATTTGTCTACAGCATACTGGATCAGATAATAGAAGGTACCATTTATGCAGACGATGCTGGCTATCATTCAATACTAGTACAGACAAAATCAGGAATATATTATGTTTATGGCGATTCGTCTTATGAACCTATGGTAAGTAAAATTGTTACGCTGCTACAAGAATCGCGTGAACACAAAAAACGCTTCACAATATTTACTTATTCGGACGATTGGAGCACAAAAATTAATCAACAATTAAAAGATTATGTTAAGAAAATAGAACGGTACACGTTTAGCTTTGATAGCAATATCTATAACAAGAGAGAAAAACGATATTTAATAGATTTTGAATGCTCTAAAATCACTCAACAACATATTGAACATAGTATAGAATTTACTACTCAATACTACCAAGAATATTGGGATACAACTAGTAATTTTCTTAAAAATGGTTTTGGTTTTTGTCTTCAACATGAAGGCAAAATGATTAGTGAAGCGGTTTCCATTTTTAAATCGATGCAATATGCAGAAGTGGATATAGTAACTGATCCAAGATATAGGGGAAAAGGCTTAGCAAACTTGATGGCAGAGACATTTATAGACTACTGCCTTTTAAACAATATAATACCTTGCTGGGATTGTGATATTGATAACCATGCCTCATATCATTTAGCTGCTAAGCTAGGCTTTACAAATCCAAAAAAATACACAGTTTATACTAAATTATAACTAACGTAAAAAAGCTCACGTACTGTGAGCTTTTTTCATTTTAAAAGAAGCGATTACGTACTTCGAAAATATTATAAAATAATTTAGCATCTCTAGCCATTTTATCATTTGTCTTCATATACGGCCGTAAGCAGTTTTGAAACAATTCATCACAATGTTTTGTACTACCGTAACGAGCATAGCATTCATCATGTAGCTTGCAACATGCATCTACAGCATTCGTTGGTGCACCTGGTCCTGAACAACCGGGTCCACAATATTTATAACCTGGGTAACAAAAACCAAGTTTACGCTGTCTGTTCATCATCTAACCCCTTTCTAAAAGAAATAGTTATTATAAAATATGAAATTTTAGTCTGAGAAAGGGGATTTAAAACTAGTAAAAGCGAAAAAATACAAGAATTATATGAATGCCATTCCGAATAATAATTTGTAAGGTTACTGTAAGCTTTAAAAAAAATACGTGTAAGGATGGAAAGCTATGATAGCAATAGACCAATAAATTAAAGGGCAATAGCACATCCTGCTGTCAATCAAATTCGACTTTTCGAGTAGGCATCACTTGTGCAAAAAAAGTTTGAAAGATAAGGAGTATTACTGTATGAACTCATCCGTTACACAAAAAGAAAGAATTATTTCCTTAGATATTATTCGAGGATTAGCACTGTTTGGCATTTTATTTATTAATGTGGCTGCCTATCAGGTAATCATAGAGGGGGGACCGATGCCTGACTATAGTGGAATAAATGGTCTAATTGATAGACTCATCGATATGTTTATTGAGAAGAAATTCTTTTCAATTTTTTCCTTCCTGTTTGGTGTAGGCTTTTATATTTTTACTTCCCGTGCAGAAGCTCGAGGTGATAAACCAAAATGGCGTTTCGCAAGACGTTTATTAGCCTTGCTTCTAATAGGCATTATTCATATTTTTATTTTCTGGGGTTCGATTCTTGCCATTTATGCCATAATAGGTTTCTTCTTATTACCTTTTTATAATGCAAAGGTTGCTACAATTGGTAAATGGCTCTTCTCTATTATAACTATTCATGTGCTTGGTATTCTGGGACAAATATTTATGCCGAATAACGAGGCTCTATCAACTGCATTTAGTGTAGTTGGAAATGATGCAATGACTATTTTTATTATGTTTTTAACTGGTTTTTTAGTAGCAAAAGCAGGGTGGATTAGTCATGTAAGCGACTATTTCAAACAAATAAAATGGATTCAATTTATAACATTACCATTCTTTATAGGTATCTCCATATGTATTTGGTTTGCATCTCAAGGGGATAATGAAAATCTGCAGTTACTGATTGGCTTAGGCGTCATTCCAACCACTTATTTTTATTTGGCTTGCCTATTTACTATTTTGGAGAATGAAAAAATCGCCAAATTCCTTCAACCCATTGGCAGAGTTGGTCAAATGGCGTTTACCAATTATTTAGCTCAAAGCTTTATTGCACTAGGGATTATATCTTTAATGGGGCTCGAGGTTGTTTCGCCCTCAGATATCGTGTTAATAGCAAGCCTAGTCTTTGTGATTCAAATAATCTTTAGCGTTATTTGGTTTAAATTCTTTAAAATTGGCCCGTTTGAAAAGGTATGGCGCTTTATGACATATGGAAGAAAGGGCAATGAGAATAAAAAATAAGGCATATGAAAATCCCTAACAGCTAGTATTTAAGGCTGTTAGGGATTTTTATAATGATTAAAACGTTATGAGTTTCTTCTATTATATATGTGTGTTACTTTAATGTACTTTACCCTTTGGTTAATTAGAGCATTTCTGAAGTTGTTTTTGCTTGCATATGAAGCTGTAGGTAGTCTGGACCGCCAGCTTTTGAGTCTGTACCTGACATGTTGAAACCGCCGAATGGTTGGTAGCCAACAATTGCACCTGTACAGCCACGGTTGAAGTAAAGGTTACCAACATGGAATTCTTCACGAGCTTTTTCTAAGTTCATACGGTTCTTTGTAATGACTGCACCTGTTAATCCATATTCTGTATCGTTCGCAATTTCAATTGCTTGATCGAAATCTTTCGCTTTTGCAATCGCTACAACTGGTCCGAAGATTTCTTCTTTCATCACACGTGCAGAGGCATCTACGTCTGCAAATACTGTTGGTTGTACGAAGTAACCAACTGAATCATCCGCAGTACCACCAGCAACTAGACGACCTTCGCCTTTACCAATTTCGATGTACTCTGTAATTTTATTGAATGCTGCTTGGTCAATCACAGTCGCCATGAAGTTACTGTAGTCTGTTGGATCACCTACCGTTAAAGCGTTTGTTAATTCTACAACACGATCTACTACTTGATCATAAACATCCTCTACAATCACCGCACGTGAACATGCTGAACATTTTTGACCAGAGAAGCCAAATGCTGATTTCACGATGGATTGTGCAGCTAGCTCTAGATCTGCTTCCTTATCCACAACGATTGTATCTTTACCGCCCATTTCAGCGATCACACGTTTGATCCAAATTTGGCCGTCATTTAGGACAGAGGCACGTTGGTTAATACGTAAGCCTACATCACGTGAACCTGTGAAGCTGATGAAGCGTGTTTTTGGATGATCTACTAAGTAGTCGCCCACTTCAGCACCAGAACCTGGTACAAAGTTCACCGCACCTGCCGGAAGACCAGCTTCTTCTAATACTTCAATAAATTTATAAGCTACAACAGGTGTTGTTGAAGCTGGTTTTAATAACACTGTGTTCCCTGTTACTAAAGCTGCTACTGTTGTACCCGCCATGATCGCAAATGGGAAGTTCCAAGG
>NZ_JBNNMG010000045.1:0-25981 GCF_050272555.1 Lysinibacillus sp. NPDC047702
AACGTAGAAGACATTCGACCCTTGGCTATCGTTCACCGAACCAATTTGAACGCTTGACGTTACAGAAACACGCAAGTTAATCTCAAAACCGTTTCAAGCGATGGAAATCAATTGTTCGAGCTCTTTGAACAATTGATTTCCATTGCCCACCAAACGCAGTGCGGTAGCTTTAAAGCTCTCACTTTTTTATGTCCACTTTCTTGACAGAAGACCAGAACCGATCGAAAAATGCGAGTAGCCAACCAAAAAGCAGATATAGCCGATCAAAAGTGAAGGAACCTTATTTCTACAGGGCATTAAAAATCAATAAAAAACCCTCAAAGAAACCGATGAGGGCAAGAATCTTGTATTGTTGTTGGCAAAATGTAATTTCTAACCTCTATTGAGAGGAGACCTGGGGATCCTCTATTAAAAATTCCACACAGTTTCGACCACTTTCCTTTGCTTGATATAACGCTTTATCACATCTTGATAATAAGGTATGAAGTGAATCTCCCTTGACATAGCTAGTTACCCCAAAGCTACTAGTCTTTCGTTTAACAATAGAGAAAGAATAATTTTCTAATTGCTGTCGGAGTGTTTCAGAAAGCTGCACTGCCTGTTCAAGAGTTGTATTAGGGCAGATCACTAAAAATTCCTCGCCTCCCCATCTTCCAATAGTATCTTGTTCGCGAATACTGGCTTGAAGAAGTTCAGCAGCTTCTTTTAATACCATGTCTCCTATTTGATGACCGAATTCATCATTTACTGCTTTAAAATAATCGATATCTAGGAGAATGATGGATAAGAGTATGTCTTGCTGCTGCGCATGTTCAAATGCTTCTTCTAAATCATGATCTAACCTTACTCGATTTGGAATTTGGGTAAGCCGGTCTGTATTTGCTAAGTGTTCAAGCTCCAATTTTGCCTTTTCTAGTTCTTGAGTTCGTTCTTGCACCTTATGTTCAAGGGTTTCATTCAGTATCTGCTGCATTTCTTGATGCTCTTTTTTGATAATATTGATTTTATCGCCCAATGCTAATGATAAAAATATGGATTCAAACATGGCACCAATGGCGGGAATATCCTCAAAAATACGTGGATGGAAAGGAATCATATTTAAAAAGGCTAATGCCTGGACTATGACAGAGCCAAGCAAAACAGTCCAGCCTATCATATAAAATCTAGCCATTTTTTGACCTTTTAACAATACAAACAAACCGCATATCCATAGAAATACAAAGACCACTACAGCAAAAGTTGTTGTAAAATTATTAACAATTGAAACATCAGGAATGATAAACACAGCCATTAAAGAAAGGCAAGTTATCCCTAAGAGAAGCATTCCTATCATGTGGAATTTTGGTAAATATTTTTTTAATTCAAGAAATTCTAAACAAAATAGAAGCATAAACAAAAATAATAGATTACCGCTAATGACTAAGGATTTGATTAAAATCCATGAAGGTACTAATTGACCTACTAATTCAATATCTAAAGAATTCAATGTTGCTTGATAAAGAATAAAGCTAAACATATATAAAACATAGTATAAATAAGCTTTTTCCTTTAATGAAAAGTATAAAAAGAGATTATAGATTAAAAGAGCAGATAGAAAGCCATAAAAGATTCCTGTTAAATGTTTATAGTCAATCACGCTATTAATAAAGCTATCCGTTGTATACAGATAAGAGATTACGCTTAAGGGCATAACCCCATCTAACTTTAGATAAATTTCTTTTATTGAAGGATTATTGATATAAAATATATTGGAGCGATACTGAATGTTTTGTTCATCAATATTTGATATTCCCCTCTTTTGTACATGATAGGAACCGTCTTCTTTCACTAGGAATAGCTCAATATTATCTAGCTTATCAGTTATCTCAATCCAGTAATCTTCTTTATCCGTTATTAACTCTTGAATCGATAATTTTAACCAAATCGTATCCTTTGTATGCCAAAAAAATAAATAGTCCTGATGACTCGCAACAAAGGATTTGTCATATGTACCACTTACTAGATCCTCTATGGTAGCTTTATTGGTAGTATCTCGAAAAATATCATAATGCTGACCTAAAATAATAGGATCTGTTTGCTCCGCAGCATGACCTGTCGAAATAGGTAAAAATAGTAATGCGATTAAAAAATAAAATATCAAGCTATATTTCATCATTTTATTTTTCATCATTCAGCTTTTCTCCTGTCCTTCTGATACTGGAAAGTTTGCAAATAAATTTAATAAGATTACTAACAATCAAGTTTTTTATGTAAATATATCATATTCTATTCTATGTTAGTAACGACAATAAAAGAAATTAAACAGAAAGGTGAACAGACCATAAGAGCAAGATTTAGGACGAGTTGAATGTATCTTTCCTGATAATATGATGACTAATATATCATTAGGAGGCTACATAATGTCAAAAATTCAGGAATTCCATCAACTACATGCTGGCAAGGAGCTTTTATTAATAGGAAATGCTTGGGATTTATTATCTGCATTACTATTAGAAGAAGCAGGGTTCAAAGCGATTGGTACAACAAGCTGGGGGATTGCGAACTCATTGGGGTATGCAGATGGTGAGTTTATTGATTTTGATCGTCATTTGTCTATTATTAAAACCATGACAGACAATGTAAAAATACCTGTATCCGCAGATATTGAGGCAGGTTATGGTAGTGAACAGAAAACCATTTTAGATAATGTTTTAAGGACAGCAGACGTTGGTGTTGCTGGGATTAACATTGAGGATTCATTAAAAAAGCAAAAAGGATTACGAAACCTCAAGGAGCATTGTCATCTACTAGAAGCAATGAGAACGATGCTAGATAATCGAGGTTATAACAATTTCTTTATTAATGCTAGAACAGATACGTATTTTCAGATGCGGGAACCGTTCAATGAAACGATGGAAAGAGCTAAGTTCTATGTAGAGAGCGGAGCGAGTGGCATATTTATTCCTGGATTAGCTAATGAAGAGGAAATAAAGGAGATAACTTCTAATATAAATGCCCCTATTAATCTACTTTCTTTACCAGAACTAACAGATTATCATAAACTGAAAGCGTTAGGGGTTAAA
Organism: Lysinibacillus sp. NPDC047702; assembly: GCF_050272555.1. Classification (NCBI taxonomy): domain Bacteria; kingdom Bacillati; phylum Bacillota; class Bacilli; order Caryophanales; family Bacillaceae; genus Lysinibacillus; species Lysinibacillus sp. NPDC047702. The sequence continues at coordinate 3,063 of NZ_JBNNMG010000045.1, forward strand.
CGATTTAGCTTCGGCAATGCGTTATCAGATAAATTAATCGCCTATTTGAAAATGAATGCTTCCCAATTACTAGAGGAGCAAAATACAGCATGTTTATATGAAAAATAACATAAAGGGGGAAAATATAGTGGGCACGAAAATTAACCTTTCTTTTGATGAAAAGTGGGAAAAAATTATAGCTTGTGATCAAACGTATGACGGTCTTTTTTATACGGCTGTCAAAACCACTAAAATTTATTGTCGTCCCTCGTGTAAATCGAGAAAGCCCAAAAAAATAAATGTAGAATTTTACGATGAAATACCAAAGGTTGAGAATGCTGGTTATCGTGCATGTAAAAGATGCCAGCCTGAGATAGAGCATTCCCCCCATGCTCAGCTCATTAAAGATGTAACAGCCTACTTAATCAATGGGTATAAACAAAGACTAACCTTGCAGGATATTGCGAATCATATTAGGATTAGTCCATTTCATCTAGAGCGACTATTTAAACAAGAAACCGGGGAAACACCACGAAGTTATTTAGAAAAAATCCGAATAGATAAGGCTGCCTACCTTTTAAAAAACTCATGCTATTCTAATCTTGAAATTTGCTATGAAGCAGGCTTTCAAAGTTCCTCAAACTTCTATAAAGTATTTCGACATGTTAAGCATTGCTCTCCTAGTGAATATCGCGAAAAGGAGCTAAGAGGATGAATTGGATTAGTCAGAAGAACTCTATAGAGATTTATCCGCCAAAAGAATTCAATGCTCAAGAGTGTTTAATTTTTTTAAAAAGGTCTGATCAGGAAGTACTGCATCAGATAAAGGATGACTTTTTATATAAACTGCTGCAAATAAATGAGCAGCCAATTTTATGTCAAATAAAATTACAATCAAACTCCATCAAAGTCGTGTTTCCTATGCATGTCCCATCTGAAAGAAGTCATGAAGAAATTGCTCAGTATATTTGGGCATGGTTTGATTTAGAAAAAGATTTGAACAGTTTCTACAAAATGGCTAAAGAGGATATTATATTGAAGCCACTTGTACAAAACTATTATGGATTACGCATAATTGGCATGCGTGATTTATTTGAGGCACTCGTATGGGCAATTAGTGGGCAGCAAATTAATTTAACATTTGCTTACACATTAAAGAGAAGATTTGTAGAGCAATTTGGGGAAAACGTGACGTTTAAGGGAGAAACCTACTGGCTGTTTCCAACGCCTGAAAGGATTGCGACAATCCAGATGGACGATTTACGTCAATTACAATTTACTCTTAGAAAATCACAATACATTATTGATATCGCTAAGATGATGGCAAGTGGACAATTATCAAAAGAAAAATTACTTTTAAAAACAGACTATGATGAAATGAAAAAATATCTAGTAACGATTCGAGGAGTCGGTGCTTGGACAGCGGATTATGTGCTAATGAAGTGCTTACAGCAACCTGAGTCATTTCCAATTGCTGATGTTGGACTTCATAATGCTTTAAAAAAGCAATTAGTACTAAATCAAAAGCCAACGATTGAAGAAATAGCTAGCTACGCTATCCATTGGACAGGCTGGCAGGCATATGCCACTTTTTATTTATGGAGGTCTTTATATGATGAAACGCTATAAATTAGATTATCTTTCGCCTATTGGTATCCTTGAAATAGAGGGAACAGCTACACATATAGTTTCTATTATGTTCTCAGAGCAGGAGCAACTCATAAATGTTCCTCATAAAGATACGCCGCAAATCTTAATTGAGTGTCATCAGCAAATACATGAGTATTTTATTGGTGAGCGTCAAGAATTTAACATTTCCTATGATTTTGAGGGAACAGTCTTTCAAAAAGATGTATGGAATGCCTTAACAAATATTGAATATGGTGAAACAGCAAGCTATAAAGACATTGCCGTTTCAATTGGCAATGAAAAAGCGGTAAGAGCAGTAGGCAGTGCAAATGGAAAAAATAAATTAAGTATCGTTGTTCCTTGTCATCGCATAATTGGCTCAAATGGAACGTTAACAGGCTATGAAGGCGGGCTGTGGAGAAAGGAATGGCTACTTCAGCATGAAAACTCAAATCAAAGGTCTAAATAACTCCTAAATATTGGGATGTTTACTAAATGAAAAACGTTTTACCTCTCTTTATTTGTAGTCAGAACTTTGCCTTTATGCTGTTTGTATAAAACAGCGGTTATTGCAAAAAATAAGATCGTCAAAATAAGCGATTTGATTACAATCAGTATTTGTAGTTTCATCTCTGTTATGACAGTTTTTCTGGACTTTTTTGATTACAAATGAAGGAGGTGTAGAAGTGAGCGTAGTTTACAGAATTGCCTTAGTGTTAGTCATTATTGGTGCCATCAACTGGGGACTCATAGGATTCTTTAGGTTCGATTTAGTGGCTTATTTGTTCGGTGGGCAAACAGCAGTATTGTCAAGATGGATTTATGCATTAGTCGGGATAGCCGGAATCATAACCATACCGATTCTTGTGAAGCGTTTTGAGGAGGACGAAGATTTCGATCCGCATACTCGTATAGACAGAAATCCAAGTTATGGTATGGAGGCTGGAGAAGAGGCGGATTTCACTGAAGTAGAAACAACTGAAGTGAAGAAAGTAGAAAAAAGAGAGCCTTCTAATAAGTCTAAAAACAGAAAGTAATCGCAATTTAAAACTGGTGACCATTTGGTGAGGGCACTGAAAAAGTCGATTTTTAGTTTTTCAGTGCCCTTCCATTTGGTTCGTCAGTTTTTTTGTGCCTTGCTTTAGCTTTTATTACCCTTATTAGTAAGTTAATAACTATATTTTTTAGCCTTCGTATTAAAAAAATATGTTTTTCCTAAAAATACAATTGTGTTTTTAGAGTGTATTTATTATTATAGAAAAAGTAATTATTCAACTTAGAAAAACATCAAAGAAAGAGGCGTTATTTGAGTGGTAAACAAAGAATTAAAAAGAGGGTTAGAGGCACGTCATATCCAAATGATTGCGCTAGGTGGTACAATTGGCGTTGGTCTATTTATGGGTTCAGCCAGTGCTATTCAGTGGACAGGTCCCTCCGTGCTTCTTGCCTATGCCATAGCTGGTATCTTTATCTTTTTTATTATGCGGGCTATGGGAGAGATGCTGTATATGGAGCCAAGTACAGGCTCTTTTGCAACATTTGGCTATAAATATATTCATCCATTGGCTGGTTATTTAACAGCATGGAGTAACTGGTTTCAATGGATTATTGTAGGTATGTCAGAAATAATTGCGGTGGGTACATATATGCAATACTGGTATCCAGATTTACCAGGTTGGATTCCGGGGTTCATTGCAATGGTTATTTTAGGTGTCGCTAACTTTATTTCAGTAAAATCATTTGGTGAGTTTGAATTTTGGTTTGCGATGATAAAAATCGTTACAATTATTTTAATGATTATCGCGGGAATCGGTCTTATTTTCTTTGGTCTAGGTAATGATGGTATTGCTATTGGGCTATCTAATCTATGGGATCATGGGGGCTTCTTTACAGGTGGCTGGACAGGCTTCTTCTTCGCCTTATCATTAGTAGTTGCTGCCTATCAAGGGGTCGAGCTGATTGGTATTACAGCTGGAGAAGCAAAAAATCCTCAAAAAACAATTACAAATGCAATTCAAAGTATTATTTGGCGTATTTTAATCTTTTATATTGGTGCCATTTTTGTCATCGTAACGGTATATCCATGGAATGAATTAGGTACAATTGGCAGTCCCTTTGTCGCTACGTTTGCTAAGGTGGGGATCACAGCAGCAGCTGGTATTATTAATTTTGTTGTAATTACAGCAGCAATGTCGGGCTGTAATAGTGGGATTTATAGTGCTGGTCGAATGTTGTATACATTGGCTATGAATGGTCAAGCACCGAGATTTTTTGCCAAACTTTCTCATAATGGTGTGCCGTTATTCGGGACGGCAGGTGTTTTAGTAGGTCTAGTGATTGGCGTAGTCTTAAGCTATTTAGCGCCAGAAAATTTATTTGTCTATGTTTATAGTGCAAGTGTTTTACCAGGAATGGTACCTTGGTTTATTATTTTAATCAGTCAAATAGGATTCAGAAAAGCACATGGTGCGGAGCTATCTAAGCACCCATTCAAAATGCCATTTGCTCCGATTACAAACTATTTGACAATCGCCTTTTTAGTAATGGTACTAATCGGAATGTGGTTTAATGATGATACACGCGTTTCATTAATCGTGGGAATTATTTTCTTAGCTTTAGTGACGATAAGCTATTATGTATTTGGCATTGGTAAAAACCGTCATGAGCATCAGTAGTGTGAGAAGGAAGTGTCTATTTGGAGATGCTCCTTTCATTGCTAGAACATATTATAAATAGAGTAGGGACAATCTATCGCGGATTGTCCCTTTTACCTATTGTTCTTTTCGTATAATATAGCTTAAATGTCTGCCGGCTTGTTTGTCTTCGCGGTAGGAAAAACCATTTGGGCTAAGATATGTGCAGGTTGCATCAATGTCAATCTGCTTGGAAGGAATACCAACAAGCTCACATTGTTTTTTGACAGTTTGTTGATTATCAATATGATATTTTTTAGTTTGAGCATTATAATACATAAAATCCTCAGCGTAGCCTAGATTGTGGAATTTTTCATAGACATCCGTATCTACCTCAAATTTTTGTTGACTCAGTGCCATACCGATTTGTACATGAAAATCTTGTGGCTGACAGTGCTCTTGCTCGATTAGATGCTGGAAAAGCTTCACTGTCACTTCCTTCACTGTCCCTTGCCAGCCAGAATGCACAACGCCAATGAGCCCATTGACTTCATTATAAAAAATTACTGGTACACAATCGGCAGTAAAGCTACATAAAAGTAAATTTGGCTCACGTGTGTAAAGTGCATCAGTATTGGCAATGGCAGTATCCAATTGCTCAGCTCCTCGTCCTTTATCGGAGGCTGTAACGCAATAAAAATTAGCACTATGTGTTTGCTGTGTGCAGACAAAACTATTGAGGCTGCAATGCAACGAAGCTGCTAAATTTTTGCGATTTTCAAGCACATCCGCTATATTCACACAAGTATGCAAAGCCATATTATTATGTTCTAGCTCAATCTGATCTTTTAAGGTAATGCCAGCAATAAATGGGGCATTATCCACATAAATTTTAGTTTTCATATCATCACCTCGTCTTACTATATAGGATTGAGTTGTGAATGTATAGGCACTTCATACTTATACCCTTCTATTATATTTTTAGACATAAAGAATAGATTTCTTCACATATAGTATCGAAGAATCATAAATAGAAGGAGTGTGTATAATGGCTCAAGAAAAGCTTTTATTAATTTGTCAATTAGGCATGGGGCTATTTTGGATTATTACATATATACTCATTATCAAGCAGGGATTCCAAGATAAGAAGTATGGAATGCCAATGGCCGCCATTTGTGCCAATATTTCATGGGAATTTATCTTTGCCTTTATGTACCCACAAAACGATCTCCAAAGGATGATTACTTTTCTTTGGTTTATATTAGACATTATTATAATGATGCAATATTTAAGATATGGTCATAAAGAATATCAAAAATTAATTCCTAGTAAAATATTTTATGCATCATTTTTCATAACGCTTGGTGCTAGCTTTTTCATTATTTTAGCAATGATGCACGAATTTAATGATATAGCTGGAATATATGCGGCATTTTCACAAAATCTGATGATGTCAGGGCTGTTTATTGCCTTGTTATTACAAAGAGGAAATCTTAGCGGTCAATCGATGGGCATAGCAGTTTGTAAAATGCTTGGCACTGTATTTGCAGCAGTAGGCTTTTATATGTACTTTCGAACTCCCTTGATTACCATTATTTCACTTGCAACTCTATTTTATGATGGACTCTATATTGTTTTAATTTATAGACTTTATCGAAAAAAGGTTAAATAAAATACCTTTTTACTTAAATTATGGGCAAGTATAATTGGTTTTTGTTTTAAAAAATGTTGGTAATTTATACCGATTACAATCATATTGCAATAATGTTACAAAGCTAAACAGTGAGAACAGCGCTGTATAAGTCATTGTGTACCTGTTTTCAGCTTGTGTCATACAATTGTAAAATTCCTTCCAAATATTTAGTGATGATTAATACTTAGAAACTATTTACGATAAATATAGAGCCAATCAGGAAGGAATGAATAACATGTTTAAAAGAGTAAAAAAAGCAGCACTTGCGTCCGTATTATCTGCATCCTTATTAATTCCAGTCGGGGCGATGGCAGCCGATTCATATACAGTTGCAGCAGGTGATTCGCTTTGGAAAATTGCTGTAAAAACACAAACAGGTATACAAGAACTAATTGAAGCAAATCCACAACTTGCAAATCCAGATCAAATTAATCCGGGACAAAAAATTAATATTCCTACGAAAGAGCAGGCAAGCGTTGAACAGGAAGTTGTAACTTTAGTCAATGCAGAGCGAGCTAAAGAAGGTCTACCAGCCTTAAAAGAAGAATGGGAGCTTTCTCGAGTGGCAAATTATAAATCTCAAGATATGCATGATAAAAAGTACTTTGATCACACAAGTCCAACTTACGGTACACCATTTACAATGATGAAAAACTTTGGAATAACGTATAAATCGGCTGGCGAAAATATTGCAATGGGACAACGTTCAGCAGAGGAAGTTGTGAAAGCATGGATGGACAGTACTGGTCATAGAGCTAATATTTTAAATAAAAACTACACACATATCGGCGTAGGATATGTGAAGGATGGTAACTACTGGACACAAATGTTTATTCAAAAATAGTATTGTATTGCCTGAATCAAAGTCAGGTAAGCTTTATTTTCATTAAAACTCATATAGATTGAAGGACATCTCGTACTTGGCATATAAGAAAAAAGTATATTTTGAAGTATATTTATAAATTACAAAAAGGACATTCATCCACAATTTATGGAAAATAATAGTTGAAACCCAAAAAGAGCATCTAGTAGCTAAAACTGGCTATTAGGTGCTCTTTTCAATGTAATCATGTTTAATTTTAGATTTTAACATTTTTCATTATTGCTTTTTGAGGAGGATGGCCTGTGCTCGTGATTTCACCCACTTCTTTTCAAGCTCTAATAGGAAATAGTTGTTTTGAAGGTATACTACATGTTATTTATAGATTTTCATTTGCAAATAAAAACCCAAAAAAGTAACACACTATCCTCAATATATGAATAAGATGTTTCTGTAGTGACGATAGAGGTAGGTGTTTGTTCATGAAAAAGCAATGGATACCCATGCTTTGTATGCTCTGCACAATTGGACTAGTCGGCTGTCAAGAGAAATCGGTGCAAGAGAAAAAGCTGGAACAGGAAGTACAAGATTTAGAGCAGGAGCAACAGGCTGTTATGTATGAGCAAAAGCAACAATTGGAGACTGTTGTGGAAATTGTTGATCCTTCCACAAATACGGTTATACAGACAATTTCTCCAAATGAAATGGGTTATGAAAACAATGTGCCATCGTATACAAAGGAAATTGAACATTTGGCAAAAGCGTTGGCAAGAGGAAGTGGAGATACAGCTGGTTATGACCAGCGCATGATACTTGATAGGCTGGATGATAACGGAAAAATAATAAAGGGCATTCCTTTAATTGTTTTAAAAGAAAAAGAATTGGTGGATAGAATATTAGAGGCTTCAGCATCTGGTGGTAAAGTAGTGATGCCGCTTTATATAACAGAAAGCGGTTATTATCTGGAGGATATTCCTTATTTAGAGGAAACCGTTGTCGCATCTTATACCACTTATTTTAATAGTGCTGATGTCGGAAGAAATAAAAATATCCAATTATCTGCTAAAGCGATTCATAATGTTATTGTCGGAAGCGGGGATTATTTTTCATTTAACACCGTTGTTGGACCAAGAGATGAGGCGAATGGTTATCAGCCTGCACCAGAAATCATTAATAAGAAGGTGGTGATGGGCATTGGTGGTGGTATTTGTCAAACTTCGTCAACTTTGTTTAATGCAGTAGATCAGTTGCCAATTAAGTTTGTGGAACGTCATCACCATTCCTTAGATGTTGGCTATGTTCCAAAAGGAAGGGATGCTACGGTATCCTATGGAGGCTTAGATTTTAGGTTTCACAACACAAGTGACGTACCGTTTTTAATCAAATCTATTTACGGGGAAAATTTTTTAACTGTGGAGATAAGGACAGCAAAAAAATATGTAGAATTATTGAAATAAACATAATTAATGCTAAAGATACCTCTGCTCAAGGGGTGTCTTTTTAAATGTGTCATGCTATAGTTAAATTGAGGTATTTCAGTATAATGATGGTTCATCCTTATAGGCTAATGCAGTGTATATGGTTGGGAATATTTTGATTCTGAAAAAAATATTTTGACTCTTTTAATTACCTTATAAAGAGCTCTTAAACAGATAATGCACCTCATATGATGGATGAACCTTAATCTGTAAATGGGGAAGGGGAAAAGACAATGCATGCAAAGCTACAGGCAGCAATAGACTCAATCGATTTTTACCAGGTAACCTATCCAGAAGATGCTTGTTTAATTGTTGCAGATACAGAGAGAGTCCTTGCCTACAAGCCAGGAAAACAAGTGGATTTAAAGGTTGGTGTCGGTGATCCTGTAGGTAAATATCGTGGAACAACAACTGAAAAGGCACTTAGCTCAGGTAGATTTATCCGAGAAGAGCGAAGTGCTGAGGATTTTGGCATGGCCTATATTGCATCTGCACAGCCTATTTTTGAAGGTGGACAAGTAATCGGTGTTATCAGTGCGATACTTTCAAATGAAAAAATGGACCATATGCGTTTACTAGCAACAGAGCTATCGAGCTCAGTGGAAGAAATGACTGCGACGAATGAAGAATTAGCAAAGGCAAGTGTAGATGTTTCCAATCGATTAGAGGAACTATCTAAGTTCTCAGAGTCCATGACTGGTGATATTCAACAAATTAATGCCATTGTAGATTTAGTTAAAGATTTAGCTATGAAATCAAAAATTCTTGGATTAAATGCTTCCATCGAGGCAGCTCGTTCTGGTGAGCATGGACGTGGCTTTGCAGTAGTTGCCACTGAGATTCAAAAAATGTCTCAAAGCAGTACTGAAAGTGCGAATAGCATTACAAACCAATTAGAGAGTATTAAACAAGCCATAGATCAAGTAAACGAATCAGCAAATCAAATTGCAGCATTTACTCAACAGTTTTCAGCGAGTATGTATGAATTAACAGATGCCTATAAAGGTGTTAATAGCACAGCAGAAAAATTAATGCACATTAGTGAAGTGAAAAATTAAAAAGAGGGGTATAGCCTTTCTATTTTATGGCTATATCCCTCTTTGATTAAATAATTTCTAAAATTTCCTTTGGAACAGTTATTTTATATTCAGGCTCTTCCTGTTGAATTACCTCAATAGAATCATATCCCCAAGAAACCCAAATAATTGGTACCCCGACTTTTTTACATGCTACAATATCTCTTTGTTCATCCCCTATATATAAAACGTCTGATGCAGTACTGCTGGAGTCCTTTAAAAATTTCTTCAGCACTTTATCCTTCCCAAAAATACGATTTGAGCAAAGTACATTTGATACACAATGAATATCATTCATTTTTAGAAATTCTAAAATATTCTCCTGGGAATTGGACGAAATAATAAGGATTTTATAGCCTCTTTTATCAATTTCCATCAGCACATCCTTGATTCCCTCATAAAGATGAACCTCATTTAATGACTGTCGGTATAGACGATAAAATTGAGGTAAAATCATGGGTAATTTATACATTGGAAAATCAAATAATTTACTGCGCTCCGCTATAGATAATTTTTTCAATGATTCAATTTCCTTTAACTCTATTCCTTTAAATTTATATTTTTGTGCAAGTGTATTCCAAGCTGATGCAAATACAGCCGTAGAATCAGCCAATGTGCCATCAAAATCAAAGATGATATATTTCATTGAAAATGTTCTCCTTTATGTTCTAGTTGTATAGACGCTTAGTCCTTGAAAATGTTACGTACCTAAGAAATCCGATTTAAAGTATAATAACAAGATTCTATAGCATATGAAGCAGGTGGTGGTAAATGACCCTAGGAAAGTAATTTTTTCAATTTTGTACAAATGCAAAATAGACATCGCTGTGGTAAATATTGTATCGGAAAATGCTCCTATTGAATAATGAAAAGCTTTATTTTGGAGAAAGCAGAAAAATACCTTACTTAACAGACAAAAAACCAAATAACTTCAAACAAAAGTCTTTGGTTTCTCCATATATAAATCTTATTTACTGTGTTTTCTTCATAATTAATGAAAGTATTACATTAACTAAAAGAGCTACGATCTGTTTTAATTCTTTATCCACTTGCTAAAACTCCTTCGATAGCTAAAAAGATTATAGTGAAGTTAACATAATAAAATTACAGAATTTTCAGTTAAATAAATTGTGCAAAATTCTGTACCCTCTGGTGAATCTATTCGGATGTTAAATTTAAATCCTGATGTTGATTATCAGCGATTATTTTTCTTTAGTTAGTACATCTCCATAATACTAACTCGCCTGTTTTTTACTATAGCAAAAAAGTTTTTTCTAATGTAAGCACTTTTATTATGTTTCACTATACGATTTCGCAACTTAGACAAACTTTTTAGACATAGTATTCATTTTTAAATAAAAAAGTACCTTTCATCCTATGTGTGTGGTGGAAAGGTACATATTAATTATGATGCATTTTCTGTTTTTTCTTTTTTTCTTATTAAATAATAGGCATTTACAGATGCAGTAATAGGAATGATTAATGCAATCCCAATACCTGCACAAAAGATCATCATTAATTCAGTGCTAAATACTTTAGAATTAATGATCTCACCAATTGAATAGGACAGATCCTTAAACCATATAAGCAAGCTTAAATATCCACCGAAAAAAGCAAAAAATAGAGTATTAGTATCTGTACCTAAAATATCCCTTCCTATGCTCATTCCTAATGTAAATAGTTTCTTTTTACTAATAAATGGATTGTGATGAAGAATCTCATGCATAGAAGTGGAAATTGAAATCGCAACATCCAAAATGGCTCCAATTGTACTCATAATGATAACCGAAGCACTGATTTGCACAAAATTGACACCAATATAAAGGGAGAATATACTAATTTCCTCTGTTGATTCCTCTCCAAATCCTTGAAGCATAGATTTATCCGTTATCCATACAATGAAAAGTAACAAAATAATGATTGTTATCATCGTAGAAATAAAAGCAGTGACTGTTTTACTACTTATTTGATTAATATAAAAAAGGCTAATCCAACTTATAACAATACAGGCGATCAACGTTAATAAAATTGGACTATTTTTTGGATTAGTCATTAAAAAGATAGTAATAAAGAGAACCCCAAAGTTTATAAATAAAGATAGGAAAGATCGTGCTCCTTTTTTTCCGCCAATAATGATCATCAAGATGAATAAAATAGCAGTTAACCACACTAATACATTCATTATTTTGCCCTCTTTCGATTAATGAAAAAAATAGAAGTGTATAGACTAATGGGAATTGTTAAGACAACACCAATTCCACCTGAAAGGGCCCTAGTTAATTCTAATGAAAGGTTCAAGGAAAGTGTTTGTCCTAATGGATAAGAGTTTTTCAAATATAAAATTAACATAGGAATTGAACCACTAATATAAACAAAAAACAAAATACTTGTAATTGTTCCCATAATGTCTTTTCCGATATCCATCCCAGAGGTTTTCAGTGCTTGATTAGAAATATTTTGATTTTGATTAAATAAGGCAAAAATTGAAGAAGACATTGTAATAGAGACATCCATTACAGCTCCTAGTGCCCCAATAAATAACCCAGCCATAAAAATCACTCGATAAGGTCGTGTTAGAAATTGCATTTCTTCATATCGAAGCCCATTTTCGGATGTAATCCATAGAACTAAAGCGCTAATCAATACAGAAATAAAGGTTCCTAAAAGTGTTGCAACAATTGCTGCATAAGTTTTTTCATTAAAGCCGTTAATGAGAATTAAAGAAATAACTGTAAATAAAAGAACACAGACCCCGCTGATGAGTAACAAGCTTATATTTGAATGCTTTACGTATAAATCTAAGGAATATGATAAAACAAGAGCATTCACCATTAAACTTATAATTGAAAACAACCCTTGCTTCCTGCCAACTATTAGCAATGCAAAAATAAACACCCACGTTATCATTAAAACGAATTGATCACGCTTCACGTCTAAGATTGTACCTGTTAAATCTCCATTCTTGTCCTTGCTCTCTTTAATGGTAACAAACAAGTTATTTCCGGTATGATATTCTTGATCGAATGCCCCAGAGGTAGAATAGTTATTTTTTAATTTGATAATCTGACCTTTTTCTTGTCCATTTTTTAAGACAGCAGTAATATGCTGTGTATATACATAATCCTTATTATTATACATATCTGTTACAGGCGTTGAATCTACCACATGTATTTTAATCACTTCTGCAATAGGGCGTTGATAAAAGGCTTCGTTATTATTAACAAAAAATACAGAGGCGATGAAGCAAAATGCTAATAGAACATAAAATACAATTTGTTTATACTTTCTTATTTTCACTAGGTTATGCAATAGTAAAACCTCCGTTGAATGAAGAGAATATAGAGTAAAATCCACTGACTTCTGAAAGGGACGCTATAAATAATGACTCACGATATCACTGTGATTTTTTATTGTCAAGTGAACCGCAAATTGATTTCATTTTTACTGTTTATGGTTAATTGAGAGGTTGTGTCGTGCTGTATGTCTTTTCCTAGCATTAGCAACATATATCTAATCATATCGAATCGTGTAGTTTCCATATCGGAAGGAGGTTACAATGTGATTCCGAAATATCCTTATATTGGATATAAAAAAAGTGCAAGCAAGTTCCCATTACATTCCCGCCACAGCATCAAGATGTTCAGCCAGGGCTAGAATATGTTATGCGGCCAGTTCCTATTTCTGACAACCCGGCATATAAAGGAAGCGGAATATTAAATGGGAAAATCGCTATAATTACTGGGGGAGATAGTGGAATTGGTCGTGCGGTTGCGATTGGATTTGCAAAGGAAGGAGCCCAGATGGCTATTACCTATATGCCACATGAACGACCTGATGCAGAAGCAACGAAGCAAATGGTGAGGCATATGGGCAATCCATTCTATTAATTGAAGGGGATTTACGTCATCCTGAGTTTTCTAAGGAAGCAGTAAGAAAAACGATTGAGTGTTACGATAAGCTAGACATACTTATTTTAAATCAAGGCGTACAATTCCCGCAGCAAAGCTTTTTAGATATCTCAAATGAACAATTGTATGATACCTATGAAACCAATATTTTCCCTCATTTTTATATGACAAAGGCAGGATTACCTTATATGAAGCAGGGTGGGGCAATTATTTCCACCGCTTCCGTGACTGCTTACGCTGGAGCCCCGTTACTTGTCGATTATTCTTCTACAAAAGGAGCGATTGTTTCATTCACTAGATCATTATCCTTGCAATTAGCGAGTAAGGGAATACGAGTGAATGCAGTTGCCCCTGGACCAATCTGGACCCCACTAATTGTCTCAAGCTATTCCGCAGAATATGTCAAAACATTTGGCTTAGAAACCCCAATGAAACGAGCTGGGCAACCATTTGAACTTGCACCTACCTATATTTATTTAGCTTCTGATGATTCTTCTTTTGTTACGGATCAGGTACTGCATGTCAATGGTGGCATTATGACGGAAACGTAAGTAATTTTAAAGTTGTAGTCGATTAATTTGTAAAACAAAAGCAATTCAAATTATGGGTGGTATTTCCAATTATTTTATCTTCATTCATTTTCTATGCGAAAGCGAGGCGACAGCAACAATTACGCCAAGGCGAAATGGATCTTCAATCAGAACAATTTTTGGGGTCAAATCGGCTGTGAGAAAATCGAGGAGTTGAATGTAGCAGCACCGTTTAATGAAGACTTACTTGATAAAAGAAAAATTTTTATAAACAATTGTATGGATAATATTATAGAATAGTGTTATCGTAAAGAATAAGCTAAATAAAATCCTTCAGGGTAGGGTGAAATTCCCAATCGGCGGTGATGAAGTAATTCAAAGTCCGTGAGCGAAAGCTGATTTGGTGCAAATCCAAAACCGACAGTGATAGTCTGGATGGGAGAAGGGTAAAAGTGCAAACTTTTTAAATTCGTATGAATTTATAAGGTTTATTTGATTATGCTTTTATGTTAACTTCCCGTCGTTGAGATTGGGAGGTTTTTTTTAGCGAATAAATTAAATAGCGAGATGTTCTTCGGGGTAGGGTGAAATTCCCAATCGGCGGTGATGAAGCAATTCAAAGTCCGTGAGCGAAAGCTGATTTGGTGCAAATCCAAAACCGACAGTGATAGTCTGGATGGGAGAAGAACGATGAGATGACAGCCTATGGAAAAAATAGAGTATCCAAAATGGTTTATTTGTTGACGTCTTATTTATATGAACTCCCAAACCCCTTTCAAAACGATGAAGGGGTTTTTATTTGTTAGTGGGATAGAATGCTGAAAGTGATGAATAGAAATAGAAAAATGATGGATTGACCCCAAAAACTGATGCATAGAATCACAAAACCGATGGATAGAGCTTTTAACGCGTAGAAAGAAAGCAGGTGGAAAAATGTTTACAGGGATTGTTGAGGATATTGGTACAGTAAAAACCTTGCAAAGCAATCAGCAAAGTATGGAAATAACGGTTCTTTCAGCAAAAATGGTGGAGGATGTTAAGCTCGGAGACAGTATAGCGGTCAATGGTGTTTGTTTAACTGTGACAAACTTTACTGATCGAGAGCTGACAATGGATGTCATGCCAGAAACGGTGAAGGCAACTAATTTACAGCAGCTTGCTGTAGGAGATCCAGTTAACTTAGAGCGCGCCATGCCTGCGAATGGACGATTCGGTGGTCATTTTGTATCTGGGCATGTTGATGGAGTAGGAAAAATAGTACGTAAGCGACCATTAGCAAACGCAGTTTATATTGATATTGAGCTATCCGAGGAATTAATAAACTACTGTATACCAAAAGGCTCTATTACGATTGATGGTACGAGCTTAACACTTTTTCAAATTGAGAAAAAAAGTGTCACAGTATCACTAATACCACACACGTATAAGGAAACAATTTTAGGTATGAAGAAAATAGGTGCTCCCGTTAATATTGAAACGGATTTAGTTGGAAAATACATTTTACACCAGCTAAAGCGTAATCAGGAAGTGCCGGCTATTACGAGAGATTTTTTAGCACAAAACGGATTTTAAACGATGAATGGTAAGGAGGTGCCAATATTGCTACACACAATTGAAGAAGCAATAGAGGATTTAAAACAGGGCAAGATGATTATTGTAGTAGACGATGAGGATCGAGAAAATGAAGGAGATTTACTGGCTTTAGCAGAGCATATGACGCCTGAAACGATAAACTTTATGGCGACATATGGAAGAGGTCTTATCTGCACACCGATTACACAGCAGCTCGCACAAAAATTAACCTTACAACCTATGGTAAGTAACAATACAGACAATCATCAAACAGCATTTACAGTTAGCATTGATCATATGGATACAACAACAGGAATTAGCGCCTTCGAACGAGCAATGACAATAAAAAAAATGATTGAACCACAAGCAAAGGCTGATGATTTTCGTAGACCTGGTCATGTATTTCCGCTAATCGCAAAGAAGAATGGTGTGTTAGAGCGTAGAGGTCACACCGAAGCAACCACTGATTTAGCAAAGCTTTGTCACAGTATTCCCGCAGGCATTATTTGTGAAATTATGGGGAACGATGGCAAAATGCTACGCTTCGATGAATTGATCAGCTATGCAACGCATCATCAGCTAAAAATAATTTCAATTGAAGAATTGGTGTTATATCGTCAGCAAAATCACAAAATTACAATTTAAAAGAGGAGAATTTAGATATGGGTAAAACATTTGAAGCACAATTAATTGGTACAGACTTAAAAATTGCTATCGTAGTAGGTCGATTCAATGAATTTATAACAAGTAAATTATTAGATGGAGCACTCGATGGTTTAAAGCGTCACGGTGTGGCTGAGGACTCTATTGATGTAGCATGGGTTCCTGGTGCATTTGAGGTTCCATTTATTGCAAAACAACTGGCAGAAACAAAGAAATATGATGCCATTATTGGTTTAGGGACAGTGATTCGTGGCTCTACAACACATTATGACTATGTATGCAATGAATCAGCAAAAGGAATTGCCAATGTATCATTAACAACAAATGTGCCAGTTATTTTTGGCATTGTGACAACTGAAAATATTGAGCAAGCCATTGAACGTGCTGGTACAAAATCAGGTAATAAAGGCTATGATTCCGCAATGTCTGCTATTGAAATGGCGAATTTAAAGAGAATGATTGGCTAAAACATAGTTTGATTTTATTTAATTGAAATTATTCATTTAAAGTATCTTATCCTCCTAAAACCTGAATATTTTAAACAAGCATGGGGAAAATATTGTGTAAGTGTATTGATGCATGTACGAATCTGGAGCTGAATCAGTAGGAGATGAGGAATATTCAATGGAACAAATCGTAAATTTGCAAACTTTGAAGGCATTATTTCAACGCTCTGCTGATGTGATTTTTCAAAGGTATACAATGCAGCAACATACAGTACATGTTATTTATTGTGATGCAATGATTAATGAACAATTACTACAAACCGTTATTGTTCAAGAGCTCCAATCGATGCTTGAAAAGACTTCAGGTGAATTATTAGAGGAAGATATTATAAAGCATCTACACATTCCTCATTTGAACAAAATCTCAGAAAAAGAGGATGTCATTACAAAACTCTATAAAGGACATGTACTGCTGTATTTTGAAGAGGAACAATTATTATTTACAAGTTATATTCCTAAAAAGCCAAACCGAGAGCCTAGAGAAACATCCCTTGAATTAGTCATAAAGGGTCCAAGAGACGATTTTATTGAGGATATCGATATTAATATTGCTTTATTACGAAAACGATTACCTACAAATTCATTAAGTGTTGAAACATATGAAATCGGCAAGCGTTCTAAAACATCTGTAGCAATCCTTTATATGGATGATATTGTTAATAAAGAAATGCTAGAGGATATCAAAGTACATCTTCAAAAAGTAGATACGGATATTGTGTTTAGTGGCGATATTTTAATGGAGAGAATTGAGCAAAGCGCAAAAATTCTTCCTAGACATGATTACACAGGTCGTCCTGATTTTGCTGTACAGGCCTTAATCAATGGTAGAATTGTAATAATGGTGGATGGTGTCACCTATGCCATTATTACACCAGCAAACGTGCTTCTAGTCTTTAAATCAGGCGAGGATTATTATTATCCGATTTTTGTAAGTTCTATGGAAAGACTGCTCCGTATTGTGGGCATATTAATTAGCGTGCTTTTACCAGGCTTCTGGCTAGCGCTTACGACCTATCATCAAGAGCAATTACCTTTGATTCTTTTAGCAACAGTTGTGCAATCAAGGACAGGGCTTCCGTTTCCAACAGTTCTAGAAATATTACTAATGGTATTTATGTTTGAAATGTTCCGTGAGGCCAATATACGGCTCCCAAGTATCATTAGTGGATCAATGAGTGTCGTTGGAGGTTTAATTATTGGTGATGCAGCTATTAAAGCTGGTATAACTAGTCCTTCGATGATAGTTGTCATTGCTATTTCTAGCATTGCAGCCTATACGCTTGTCAATCAATCCTTTGTCACGGCAATGAGTATATTCCGCGTTATCATTATATTAGCGGCAGCATTTTTCGGCTTGTATGGCTTCTTTATAGCGATTTTTTTCATTCTGCTATATACAGCAAATTTGCGAGTGCTTGGCATTCCATACTTAAACTTAGGAGCAGATTTAGATTGGCAGGATATGAAAAAATCCTTAGTGAGATTATCTCCTAAAGGCTACGGTAAACGCCCAGCATTTTTAAATTTGCAGGATAAAACTAGAACTTCTCGTAAAAACAAAAAAATGGACTAGGTACTGGTATACCTAGCCCATACATAGTGTTGAAAAACTAAATGGTCAAGGGACTCTTTGTGAACACTCCTAAGTCAAATGAAGGTGATTTCCGTTCCAGGCTACTCGCTTTGCCGCTGACGCTTCGCTTTCGCACAGAGCAAGGCTTCCTGTGGGCGAGCGACGAGCCGCTTC
Source organism: Lysinibacillus sp. NPDC047702 (assembly GCF_050272555.1). Classification (NCBI taxonomy): domain Bacteria; kingdom Bacillati; phylum Bacillota; class Bacilli; order Caryophanales; family Bacillaceae; genus Lysinibacillus; species Lysinibacillus sp. NPDC047702. Next base: position 21,297 of record NZ_JBNNMG010000045.1, read on the forward strand.
CTGCGCTGGAGGAACGAAGACTAAATGCGTCACGTCCTGTGACAACGCCTTCGTGACCAACATCGTGTTGGCCTCAGGGTCTCGTCTGTCTCGCTATGCGAGTGAAGCGGCTCATCGGACGCCCCCAGGAAAGCACTCAGTCGGAACGGAGATCAACCCCTCGTTTTGAAAAAGGGCTATACTTTTTAATTTGTCACCTTGATGTCATTGACATAATAGTATTTCAACACTAAGAATGGACTAGGTACTGGTATACCTAGTCCATAATTATTTTCTTGACCTTCTATTTACTTGAAGCTTTATGATGTTGGAAAATAAGTTAGTACGATAAGGGAGAGAAATTAACATGCTAGGTTATAAAGAGTTAATCGTCAAAGTTGAAGATGTGAACGGTAGCTACTACCAAATTGGTTTACAGCAAAGCAAGGGGCTATTATCTTTACTACAGATGCAAAAAGATATTTTACTGCACTTAACTAGATCTACTAATACTCAAATAGCGAAACAACTTTTACAGAAACATTGTCCACAGCTCATCCATGAGATGGAAGGCTTGAGTGCTGGTGCAGCTTTATCGGTAGACACTGTGCTTAGATTGTACAGTGGCTATTCTATTTCTTTTCCGAAGATGGGCTGCACAGCATTAGTGAAGGATGGGATGTATGTCCGTAATTATGATTTCAGTCCAGCTTTGTACGATGCTAGGCTTGTCTTTTCTAATCCAGAGAATGGTTATGCAAGTATCGGGTTTAGTCAGCAAATCATTGGTAGACTGGATGGGATGAATGAATACGGGTTAGTTGTTGGTCTGCATTTTGTTAATCATGAGCACTCTGAAGAAGGCTTTATTGCTTCTACAATTGTTCGTATACTATTAGAGCAATGTAAAACAATCGAAGAGGCATGTATGTTAATAAAGGAAATTCCCCATGGTTACTGCTATAATTATTCTATGACAGATTGTAGCGGGAGAGCTATAGTAGTAGAAGCCACCCCACAGAAGCAAGTGATAAAGCGGGGAAACCCATTAATTTGTACAAATCATTTTGAATCCATACATTTAATAGAAAAAAATAAGAAAATGATAGAAGGTTCTATTCACAGAAAGCGGTTTTTAACGAAATTACTGGAGGAAGAGCTTTCCATTACAGCCGTCTATCAGCATTTTAATGCTGAAAATTCACCATTATTTTATGATAATTATCACGAATACTTCGGCACATTACATACGATTATTTATCAACCGAAAACATTAAAGATCCTTGTCGGAATCGGAGGGAATGCACAGCCAATAGCATTTTCATTTAAAGAATACTTGGCAGGAGCTCTAACGCTTCCAAAAGAGATAAAAGGCATCATCTATACAAATTAAAGCTGTGTGGTAAAATCATACATGTTTTCGAAAAGGAGGTAGCTTGCAAGCTACTCTCTTTTTTTACTTTGCTTGGCACTTAAAATAAAAATTGCTTTTATGATTTTGATAAAGTAGGATAAACAAGAAATATACTCTAAAGGAAGAACACTAAACAACTAAAAAAGAAGAAGTTTATTATAGTATAATGATTACGGTCATTTACAAATTTGTTTCTGTTGACATAGCCGCTATAAAAACCTTGCTCCAGCTACATCATGTCATGTCATTATTCATTTCTAGAGATGAGGAAGTACCACTTAGTATGAAAAATCGAAAATTAAAACTAATCCTAATCCTATCAACTATTTTATTACTATTGTTTACTAGTTTAAATATCTTTACATCGTATATTAAAATGAAAAAAACGGTAGAAGAATCCATTGCGAACCAAAGTCTGGAAGCTGCTATTTCGATTGCATCCTCAATCGATGTGGAGGCGTACCAACGATTTTTAAATAATCCAGAAAAGACTGATTACTATTGGGAATTACGAAGCTATTTAAATGATGCGAGAATTAAACTTGGTGCATTATTTGTTTATACCTTACAGGTAGATAATCCAAAGGTTTCACATGCTATGATTATGGGAATGCCTAGTGAATTAACAGAAGGCTTTGATATTGGAGAGGTCTGTACAGTTCCTGAGCAGCAAGTACAAAGGGCTTATATGGGAGAAACATATGTGACAGAGGTAATCCCAGATTCTGTACATGGTTCTTATCTTTCAGTTGGAGCACCAATTAGAGATAAAACAGGTACGATTATTGCATACCTTGGCATTGATATTAGTGCGGATACACTGAATGGCATAAAGGGAAAAGTAATCGAGGATAATCTGTTTATCTTTATTTTTAATGGCGTATTTATTTTAATTGTGATTGCTTCATTTTTATTTTTACAAAGATGGTATCAAAAAGAGGTTGCTAAAGAGGTTGGGGCAACGGAGGATACCTATCTAGCTGAAATTAAAACCTTAATTACTTCTGTATCCTCCCTAAGACATGATTTTACTAATCATATACAAGTATTGCATGGACTACTTCAACTAGATAAGCCTGAACAGGCAAAGCAATATTTATCTTCACTGTCGAAAGAGGTGCTGGCGATTAGGTCATTGAAGTTAAATATTAATCATCCTGGCTTATCGATTTTATTGCAGACGAAAAAATTAACAGCCCAAAATCATAATATCGATATGGATTTCACCATTTCACAGAATGATTTTAATAAAATAAAGACAACAGATTTAATCAAAATTTTATCAAACTTAATTGATAATGCCATTGACGCTGCAACAGAATTACCAGAAGGGCAACGGAAAATAACTATTTGTTGTAATGCAGATGATCTGTATTATGAATTTAAAGTTACCAATACGGGGCCAAATATTTTAGATGCTTCCCAAATATATAAGCAAGGATTTTCCACTAAAAAACCAGAAAGTGGGAAAATTAGAGGGCAGGGCTTATTTATTGTCAATGAAATTGTCCATAAATATAACGGGCAAATTTCGATTGATTCATCCAAACATTTAGAGACAACCGCCATTGTAAATATTCCAATAAAATAAACAGCTAAGCTTCCTATAAATACAGTGTAGGAAGCTTTTTTGGCTATATAGTGATCGTTTCTGACAGCTGATTCATATATTACTATGAAGCTAAATGGTATTATTAGGAGGAAAGAAAATTGAATATATCAGATCTTGATTTATGGAGAAAAGGTGGATTCATTTTATATGCACGACATGGAGAAGCAACAGTCGGTATAGATCAGCTGAATTTAAGTTTTCAAGATTGTATGAGTCAGAGAAATCTATCTGAGGAGGGGCGTAGGGAGGCAATATATTTTGGACAACTACTGAGACATTGGCAAATTCCAGTTGCTTCACCGATTATTGCAAGTCCTTTTTGTCGTACAATTGAGACGGCACAACTTGCATTTCCAAACACATGTATACAAATTGATCCCTTTTGGTTTGATATCTATTCGTTAGGTGGAAAAATCCCTCTAAATGAACAGACGAGAATACTGTCAAACTTACAGGCTGTATTAGAAAAGAAGCCTCCATATCGAATGAATCAAGCAATCATTGCCCATAGCTTTCCAGAAGGTATAGGGTTAGGGCATATTTCAAATATGGGGGTGGTCGTTGTGAAGCCGCTTGGTGCTGGAAATGGCTATGAAATTGTCAAAAAGCTGACTTTGGAGAAATTGGCTCGACTCAATTACCAGTAACTTTATATTGAAATGAGGGGAATTATGGAAATCAAAACAGTATCGCAATGCACATTAGAACAAGTTCTACATGCCTGGAATAAAGGCTTTGAAGGGTATTTTGTCGAGATTGATATGAATGAAGAGATGTTTTTAACTCGACTTGTGGGAGAAGGATTATCGCCAAAGCTGTCGATTGTTGCATTTGCAAATGATGAACCTGTTGGCATTGTAATGAATGGCTTTAGACAAATTGATGGCAAGAAAACTTCTTGGAATGGAGGAACAGGCGTCTCTCCGAATTATCGTGGAAAGGGTGTCTCTCGAGCTTTAATGGAAGAAACTATTGCCATTTATGAAAGAGAGGGCATTGAAATAGCAACTCTTGAAGCTATTAAAGAGAATGTGGCAGCCATTGCTTTATATAAGAAATTTGGCTATGTCATTACAGATCACCTACTCTATTTAAGTGGAGATTTTGAAGCGAAAATTAACAAACAAAGGGTATTGCAGGTGAAAACGATAAGACCAGAGCAGCTTGCACATTTACCTGTTTATCGGGAAGAGGTTCCATGGCAATGTAGCTGGCAGAGCAATAAACAAGGGGAAGCAAAAGTTTTTTATAATGACCACGAAGAAGCTATCGGTTATCTACTATATAGAACAGTATGTAATCAAGAGGGAGCTATTGACAGAATCATTTTGTACCAGTTAGAGCTGTTGGAAAATGGCAAGGTGGAGGATATTCCGTACTTCCTATCAACCATAACGAATCAAAAGGTAAAGATCACTACAGTGAATTTTTTGGCAAATAACCCAGCAACGGATTATTTGATTAAAAATGGACTTGAGGTGACAACAGAGCAGGTACAGATGAAGAAATACTGGGGCTAAAAAACTGCTCAGGCAGAGAAGCAATTTGCTCGGCTAGCGAGAAGAAGCGCTCAGGCAGAGAAGCAATTTGCTCGGCTAGCGAGAAGAAGCGCTCAGGCAGAGAAGCAATTTGCTCGGCTAGCGAGAAGAAGCGCTCAGGCAGAGAAGCAATTTGCTCGGC
>NZ_JBNNMG010000045.1:26075-44018 GCF_050272555.1 Lysinibacillus sp. NPDC047702
TACGTGCTCGGCTAGCGAGAAGAAGCGCTCAGGCAGAGAAGCAATTTGCTCGGCTAGCGAGAAGAAGCGCTCAGGCAGAGAAGCAATTTGCTCGGCTAGCCAGAAGAACTGCTCAGGCAGAGAAATAATTTGCTCGGCTAGCGAGAAAAACCGCTCAGGCAGAGAAGCAATTTGCTCGGCTAGCGAGAAAAACCGCTCAGGCAGAGAAGCAATTTGCTCGGCTAGCCAGAAGAACTGCTCAGGCAGAGAAATAATTTGCTCGGCTAACGAGGAGACCCCCTCAGGTAGCCAAAAAACTGTTGTAACAGCAGCGATAGTCAAATAACTATATAAATCTATTTGCATAAAAATCCGTATTTATTTATAATTATTCCAAAAGGAGAATTAGATTTATGAAGCTGATTCCTGAAGCTACGGATTTAAATGAATATTTACAAGAACTGGAATATGTGGATTATCGTCATCCATTAATTTATCAAAAAATTGGTGAGATCTTTGAGAACCAATCTTCGGAAATAGAAAAGGTGAAGGCAGCTTTTCTATTTGTTAGAGATGAAATAGCTCACTCGTGGGACATTCAAAGTTCAAATATTACTTGTAAAGCCTCAGAAGTTCTAACAGAGCGTGAGGGAATCTGCTACGCAAAGTCTAATTTATTAGCAGCGCTGCTAAGAGGTGCAGGGATTCCAACTGGTTTTTGTTATCAACGATTAATGCTTTTTGATACCCCAGAGGAAGGCTATTGTCTTCATGCATTAAATGGAGTTTATCTAAGCTCTTTAAATCGTTGGATTCGTTTGGATGCTCGTGGCAATAAACCAGGCGTACAGGCTGAATTCTCTGTAAATGAGGAAAAACTAGCCTTTTCAATAAACGAAAAGCTAGGAGAAAAAGATTATCCTATTATCTACACTGAACCTAATAAAAACACAATGGCAACCTTAAATGCACATACAAATGCATTAGAAATGTATATGCATCGATTACCTGATGACTTATAAAAATACAAAGATGTTTAGCAACTCATTATACTGTTGTCAGCCTTTGAGAATTCCAGTATACTATTTCGATAAAGAATGTTGAAAGAGGTTGAATGGCATGACGTTTGAAGAAATATTACCACGCTTAAAAGCAGGAGAAAAAGTGATCCGTAAGGGCTGGGGCGGCGCTGAATTGTATGTAAAGCTAGTTGGCAAAGGTGAGCATGAAGGCGAGACTTTAAATCCTTATTTTTTAATTAATGTACGTGGTGAAGGCTATACAATGTTTACACCGTCAGTTTGTGATTTATTAGCTGAAGATTGGATCATTGTTGATTAAATAAAGGAGACCATCTCAACAGAGGTGGCTTCTTTTGTTTTGAGGAGAGATGTTATGAAATTTGAAGAGTATCAGGGAAAGACGGTTTTTATTACAGGTGCCGCTTCAGGAATTGGTCAGGCTCAGGCCATTGCCTTTTTGGAAAATGGCGCAAATGTATTTGGATTTGACTTGGACGAAGCTGGTTTAATCCATTTACAACAGCAATTTCCTAGGCAATTTTCTTACTGTTTAGGCAGTGTAAGCAAGCAAAAGGATGTTGAACAGTCGTTTTATAGCGCAATATCGCAATTTAAGCAAATCGATATTTTATGTAATACGGCAGGTATTTTAGATGGTTTTGCCAAAACTCTGGATACAGATGAAGCGCTTTGGGATGCTATTATGAATACCAATTTAAAGGGAACTTATTTCGTGACGAATACGATTTTGCCTCATATGGTAGAAAGGAAGGCTGGCGTTATTATTAATATGGCATCGATTGCTGGACTAGTTGCAGGTGGTGGAGGTGCAGCTTATACCGCTTCTAAGCATGCTATTGTTGGCTATACGAAGCAGTTAGACTTAGATTATTGTCGTGAAGGCATTCGTGCCAATGCTATAGCACCTGGAGCCATCCAAACACCCATGAATAAGGCAGATTTTGAAGGGGATGGGGAAATGGCAAAATGGGTAGCCGATGAAACGCCTGCCGGTCGCTGGGCACAACCGCACGAAGTAGCGTATTTAACACTCTTCTTGGCAAGTTCTGCTGCTGATTATATTCATGGAACTATTCTGCCAATTGATGGCGGCTGGCTGACAAAATAGCATTGTTCAATAAGATATTCTTCTGCTATAATACGCAAGTAAGCAAAAATGGGCTTGCACTACGGCACTTCAGATAGGGCTAAAAGTTCTCTTCCTTTGGTCGTAGTTATTACTAAAATAGCAAAGATGCTATTTTACAAAGGAGAATAAAATTGAATACATCTGTTGTAAAAGAGTCTAGCCGTATTTCTGTAAGTGAACTTACAAAGACGGCACTTGTTGCAGCCTTATATGTTGCTGTAACTGTTTTATTGTCAGTCATAAGCTTTGGCGCTGTCCAGCTGCGTTTGTCAGAAATGTTTAATTATCTGGCATTGTACAATAAGCGCTATGTTGCAGCGGTGACGATTGGCGTAATACTCGCTAATTTCATGTCGCCAACATGGATTTTAGATGTGCCGATTGGTGGGATTGCGACCTTTTTAGTGTTAATACTTTGCAGAAGCATCACGAAACATATGACAAATGATATTGTAAAAATGGCAGTAACCGCATTAATTTTTGCGATATCAATGTTTACGGTTGCTGGCCAATTAACGATCCTTTATGATCTTCCTTTTTGGGCTACATGGTTTACAGTGGGCGTTGGAGAATTATTGTCCATGACTGTAGGTGGTCTAACTATTTATTTATTAAATAAAAAAATTGATTTATCGAAATAAATTTTAAAAAGCGGGCTACAATTAAAGCCCGTTTTTTCGCGTTTTTCAGAAGCTAAAATTTTGAAAAGAATTTTTTTAGATAAACATAATTTTCATATATTTTCACCAAACTAATGGAAAGACGGAGGAAGGTGAAGAGATGCAGCAACAATACAATGTCGGTGATATTGTTTATATTTTTTATCGTAATCCTCATATTCAGGATGTAGCGAATATACAGGAAGCAGCAGTGGTTTATCATCCAGAACAACCAGAGGAGCTAGCCCTTTTTTTATTTGAAACGTATTATCCAATAACAAATGATACATTGATTTTTTCAAGCGAGATGGCGGCTGAGCAGGCCTATCATCAGTATTTTCATTGAGGTGGTCTACTATGATAAAGCCATTTATCCCCCAGCTCGTCTATTTTGAACCAGATGCACTTCAATATCCACTAGGTCAGGAGCTAAAGGCAAAGTTTGAGCAGATGGGTATCGAAGTTCGTTATACAACTTCGCACAATCAAGTGAGAGATCTCCCAGGAGACAATGATTTTCAAAAGTATCGGGTAGCCAAATCTACATTAGTCGTAGGGATTCGGAAAACCTTAAAATTTGATACCTCTAAGCCCTCAGCTGAATATGCAATTCCATTTGCAACAGGCTGTATGGGGCATTGTCATTATTGTTATTTACAAACAACGATGGGCAGTAAACCTTATATACGTACCTATGTGAATGTCGATGAAATTCTGGAGCAGGCTGATCATTATATGATAGAACGTGCTCCTGACATCACGCGCTTTGAGGCATCCTGTACCTCCGATATTGTAGGAATTGATCATCTAACACACACGTTGAAGCGAGCCATCGAGCATTTTGGTCAAAGTGAATTAGGTCAATTACGATTTGTAACGAAATTCCATCATGTGGATCATCTATTGGATGCCAAGCATAATGGGAAGACAAGGTTTCGTTTTAGTGTAAATGCCGATTATGTCATTAAGCATTTTGAGCCAGGTACATCCACGTTAATAAAACGGATTGAGGCAGCTGGGAAAGTGGCAAGGGCCGGATACCCGCTTGGCTTTATCGTCGCCCCCATCTATCTTCATGATGGATGGCAGGAGGGCTATTATCATATGTTTGAGCGATTGGATGCTGAACTGCCAAAGGAAGTACGAGAGGATATAACGTTTGAGTTTATTCAGCATCGGTTTACAAAGCCAGCTAAACGTGTGATTGAAAAAAATTATCCCATGACAAAGCTAGAGCTCGATGAGACAGTGAGACGATATAAATGGGGCAAATATGGGATTGGTAAATATATTTATCAAAAAGAAGAAGAGGAAGATATTAAGGAACATTTGTATGGCTATATGCAAAAATTCTTTCCTCAAGCGAAATTAGAGTATTTTACGTAACAGTAGCTTAGAGAGAGAACTTGGAGGTTTTCTCTCTAAAGTATTTGTGATACATACGACTCAATAAACCTCCGATTTATAGCTGTTAATCCATCTGGTAAATCTATTAATGAATAGTACTGCATTGTCTCTGATTCATGATAATTAATCACTAAATCGCCTTTTACATTTTTTGTATAGTAGATGGCCGTAACGGAGTAAAATTCATCCCCGTTAGACATTTTAATATAATAATCTGGCCCTGAAAAAATGCCTAGTAACTGTAGGTTTGTAATAGTCAATCCTGTTTCTTCTAGCACTTCTCTTTTAGCGGTATCTTCTAAGCTTTCTCCTAATTCCATCAAACCACCTGGAAGTCCCCACCCTCCTTCGTATCTTTTTTGCAATAATACTTCGTTTGCATTATTAAGAATGATGACAGCTGAACCAGGTAAAATAATAGGTTGATGTCCTACATATTGTCGTAAAAATTGATAGTATTCCATGGTAACACTCATTTCTGTTATTATTTATATCTTTGTATTAATTATCTAAATAATAAAGAAATCCTTCTTTTATTTGCATTTGTATAATCTGAATCACGATGGTAACGCTAACAGAGATCGTTATGGAGAAGGGGAGAATATGATGGATTCATATCAAGTGAATTGCTGGTCAGAGCATGAGGAACTGAAGGTTGTTATGCTTTGTGCACCTTCAATTTTAGATGTAACAGATATAACAATAGCTGAGAACGTTGGTTGGAGTGCGGCTGTTAGCCATAAAAAAGCAATAGAGAACTTTATGGAATTGAAGGAAACGTTTGAACATGCAGGTGTAAAAGTTATAGATTATGCCAAAGAACTAGCCAATGAACAACACTTGTTAAGTGAGCAGCTTATTAATCGTTATTTTGTGCGCGATCTTGCCTGTGTCTTTGGCAATAAAATATTACCTGGAAATGCAGGGAGCTCGTTAAGATGTCCAGAGTATCCACTTGCACATTCACTTTTAGCAAAGTGGTTTCCAGAACAATTTATGAGTAAGTCGCAGCCTCTTCATCCATTCGAGTGTGGAGATATGATGATTTTAAATAAGGATGCTGTGCTCATTAACCTTGGTATGAGAACGACATTAGAGGCTGTCGAAAGTATTAAGGCTAGCATCTTTCAAGAAGGATTTTCAGAAATTGCCGTTATTGATTTGCCAAAAGGAAATGATACGCTTCATTTAGATATGAATTGTAATGTAGCGAATGCTAATTTGGTGATGGCTAAAAGTTTTGTACGTTATTTTCCAGTGCAGGTGTTCACAGTTCAAAGCAGTCGTTTTGACATGGTAGAACAATTTTTACAAAGACATGGCTTCGACGTATATTGGCTTGAAAAATATAAAACAATTCCTGACATTAATTTTGTGAATATTGATCCGGAAACATTATTGATTAGTAAGCAAGCAACGAAACAGCAATTGATGATGCATCCGCTACTGCAAAAAAAGAAATTGCTTGAAGTTGAAGTCACGGAGCTTGAAAAGGGTGGTGGAGGCATTCGTTGCATGACACTGCCGTTGGTAAGAAAGTAAGCAAAAAGGGTTGATTAAAATGACAGCTAAAACAAGTAAAGGAAGGTTGTTTTGGTGGCAGCTTTCGCTTCTCGGTATAGGTTGTACACTGGGAACAGGTTTTTTTCTTGGGACAAGTATGGCTATTCATAAAAGTGGACCAGCTGTGTTAATTCCTTTTTTATTAGCAGCAATTTGTACTTACATTGTGTATGATGCATTAGTAAAAATGTCTGTTGCTAACCCTGATAAAGGCTCGTTTCGTACCTATGCCAAGCAAGCATTTGGTAGATGGGCAGGATTTAGTAATGGCTGGGTTTATTTGATATCCGAGATCCTCATAATGGGGAGCCAATTGATGGCACTGGGTATTTTTACGAAGTTTTGGTTTCCTGCTTTGCCATTATGGGTGGCTGCGTCTATTTATGCTGCACTAGCGCTAATTGTTATTTTAACTGGTATGAAGGGCTTTGAAAACTTTCAAAATATCTTTGGGGCATTAAAGGCAGCAGCGATTATCATGTTTATTATCGTAGCTGCAATAATTATCGTGAAAGGCTCGCAATCGTCAACACTTGATTCACTGTATTCGAATTACGAAGAATTTTTCTCACAAGGCATAAAAGGAATTTGGCTTGGACTACTGTATGCCTTTTACGCCTATGGAGGCATTGAAGTGATGGGGTTAATGGTCATCGATTTAAAAAATCCTAAAGAGGCACCAAAAGCAGGAAGAATCATGCTGATTGTTATCACAATTATTTTTATACTGGCCATTGCACTAGCATTGGCGCTTGTCTCCTGGAAAGATTTTAATATTGAGGAGAGCCCTTTTATTACGGCTCTACAGGGTTATCATATACCCTTTGTGACAGATGTTTTTAATGGTGTTTTAATTATTGCTGGCTTTTCAACAATGGTTGCTTCGCTATATGCGGTTATTACAATTCTCGTTACACTTGCAGAAGATCATGATGCCCCTAAAATACTAGCGAAGAAAGGGAAAAGGAAAGTACCATTTCCTGCATTTTTATTTTTAGCGGGTGGTTTAGTGATAACAATTGTGATTGGCTTTCTTATGCCAGAAAAGATTTTTGAATATATGGTTACAGCTGCTGGTCTAATGCTGATCTACAACTGGCTCTTTATTTTAGTGACGTATATGAAGCTCATGGAGTTATCCAAATGGGAGCATGTGAAAAATAGTATGGGGATGTTACTCATCGCTATAACGGTGTCTGGCACATTGGGAGAAAAAACGAGCAGGCTCGGTTTTTTCGTGAGCCTGCTCTTTATGGTCCTAATAGGCATTGCGACCTGGATTGTTGTGAAAAGGCAAAAAAACGAGGCTTAATGTATGTTATTCTGTGACATCCGCGAAAAAGGACATTTGGATGGACTATGATTGTCATCACTTAAAAAATATTGCTTCCATTCGTAACTATCCTCTTGTCCATACCATTTTAAATCAGGATGTCCTGGAAGCGCATCATAGTCAGCAATACGTTGGCGAACTAGTTTTTTTAATTTTTGACCAAATGCAGTAGTGTCATTAATTTCTTCAAATATCCAGCGAGGTTGAATCGCCATTAACAACGTAGAAAAATGGCGACTCCTACGTAATTTGTGGGCGGGCGTTGCACACGAGATAAAATAGGGATCACCGTTAAAACAAAATTCCCATTCAGTGTGAGTTGGATCAGTTGGAATTTCCTCAGGCCACTCGATATCATCAATTTTAGTTAAATTGTTTAAAATGGTCCAAAATAATTGTTGATAATCCGTGACTTTAAAATGGTTAAGCATATCGTTCGGGGTATGAAAGAAAACTGCGAGGGTTGTGTATTTCCCATATGTTTGCGAGAATTTCGCATATTCCTTTAAGCATTGTGCTAATTTCTTGATTGATTGTTCCTCCCGTGGATCCCCGACAAAACTATAGCGCAGATGGTTCGATAAAAAACCCATCCTTGCAGGTACACATGGAAAAGTATTCGCTTCATCAGCAATTGTGGCAGCAAAGTCCGTATAGGCTGATTGTTGCCAAAATGGAAGTGTCTCTAAATGCTCCTCCATCCACTTCCTATCAAATACTACTACTTCCACTTGAGTCTCCTCCTTCTATACACCAATATACTATTAAAGAAAAAGCCAATGGGTTACGAATTTATGGGGCAAGTTTAGTGAAAATATTAATTATCGAGCGAATATATTGATTAAGGGAATGAGCGATTTCTTTAATTGAACACTTTGAAAAAAGTGCTCGGCTTAGCCCTAGAAATGCTTACTTAGAGTAAAAAGTGCTCAGCTCAGTTCCAGAAATGCTCACCTAGAGTAAAGAAATGCTCACCTAGAGTAAAAAATGCTCGGCTTAGCCCTAGAAATGCTCACTTAGAGTAAAAAATGCTCAGCTCAGCCCTAGAAATGCTCACTTATAGTAAAAAAAGCTCGGCTTAGTCCAAGAAAAGCTCACCTAGAGTAAAGAAAAGCTCGGCTTAGTCCAAGAAAAGCTCACCTAGAGTAAAGAAAAGCTCGGCTTAGTCCAAGAAAAGCTCACCTAGAGTAAAGAAATGCTCGGCTCAGTCCAAGAAAAGCTCACCTAGAGTAAGGAAGTGATCGGTTTAGTCATGGAAATGCTCACTTAGAGTAAAAAATGCTCAGCTCAGTCCCAGAAATGATTACCTAGAGTAAGGAAGTGATCGCTTTAGTCCTGAAAATGATCACAAAAAGTAAAGAAATAATCAGCTCAGTTCTGGAAATAGCACTTCAATGAGAAAAAAATCATAATTACTTCAATAGTTACTAAAATCTAACTATCTAAAGCAGCATATTCTTAATTTTTTTGCTGAAAAACCTTTTGATTGAGGATGTCTAGGGCATGTTGAATGTCCTTTAAATCATCCTTTGACGCATGTTGAATAAGCTGTAAAAAGCGTTCTTCGATACAGGCAAAGGCTTCGTCCATCATTTTATCTCCTTCACCGGACAAGCGAATATACTGCTTTCTTCTGTCCTCTGTATCGTTAAATTTTTCAATTAGATGTTGTTCTTGTAATTTTCGTAGTTCACGACTTGTGTTGGGCAAGGACATATGCTGACATTCACTTATTTCGGTCGGTGTGACGGGCTGGCTTACTTTAATATATTCTAGAATTTTATATTGAAGCGGTGTTATATTGGCAACTGTCACATTTTGGGTGAGATCATGAGTCACTTGGTGGACAGTGGCTGTAAACGTCACGAATTGATGAAATAAACTGCTTTTATCCAATTGGATCACCTCTTATTGTCAAGATAACAAATAACTTGTTTTAAAACAATTATCATTTGACAATAAAAATTAAATGGATTATTATTTTGTTATCAAATGATAAGTAATAGGGGGTACATAATGAAAACGTTAATTGTCTATACATATCCAAACCATAAAAGTTTAAACTATGCTTTTTTACAGGAGGTTATAAAGGGATGTCAAGAGAATCCTGCAATAGAAGAAATACAAATACTAGATTTATATGAGGAAGAATTCGATCCACGATTAGTATTCCATGAGCATAAACGACGTCGTGATATGCACCGTGATCCGAAATTAGATAAATACCGACAACAGCTTACATGGGCAGATCAAATCGTCTTTGTCTATCCAATTTGGTGGGGAAGACCTCCAGCCATGCTGCTGGGCTATATTGATCAATTATTTGCTTCAAATTTTGCTTATCGGGATACAAAGGGATTATTCCCTATAGGACTCTTAAAGGGGAAGTCAGTTGTCTGTGTGTCTACGATGAAGGGACCAACGAATTATCCTTTCTTATGGTTGAATAATGCCCATAAAATTTTAATGAAAAGAGCTTTGTTTAAGTATGTAGGGATGAAGAAAGTGAAATTTTTTGAGTTTGGTAATATGGAAAGTAAAAAGGGGAAGCAACAGCAAAAGCTTAACAAAGTGTATCGATATTTTAGAAAGGTTGCTTACTAATAGAATTATCTCGTGCAGACGGTCTTAGTCGTTTGCACGAGTTTGTATACTATCGATAGGCAATGTAATGATAAAGGATGTAAATTCAGTTAGCTTGCTCTCTACAGCAATGGTTCCATGATGCATCTCAATAATTTTTTTGACGATGGCTAATCCTAAGCCGCTGCCGCCATTTGCAATTGTTCGTGATTGATCAGCCTTATAAAATCGCTCAAAAATATGCATTTGCTGTTCTTCGGATAGACCAATGCCCGTATCTTGAACTATAACTGTGATTGTATCAAGCTGCTGCGTCATAGACAAAGTAATTGTACCGCAGACATGCGTAAATTTAATGCTATTCGTTAGCAAATTCATCCATACTTGATTCATCAAATCCTCATCTGCTGTAATGCTTATGTTTTCAAGTTGAAGATCAAAGTCGAGTTGTTTGAGTATCCAATTAGGCTCAAGTGCCAGTACAACATTGCGTAATTGTTTATCAAGTCGATAATTTTTTGCCTCAAATGGATGATGCTGTGATTCTAGGGAAGTAAGTTTAAGCAAATTATCACTTATTTTTGATAAACGATTACTTTCTAATTCAATAATTTCTAAGTAGTGCTGACGCTTTTCTTCAGGCAGATTAATATTTTTAAGAGCTTTCGCAAAGCCATTAATAGATGTTAAAGGTGATTGAATTTCATGGGAGACATTTGAAATAAATTCTTGACGCATTCTTTCAAGCTCACCTAATTCAACAGCCATATGATTGATACCATGTATTAATTGGCCAAATTGGTCCTCTTCATCTCCTTTTAAATCTAATTGGATATTAAAATCACCTTTGGCCATTTGTCTTAATGCATCAACAATGGTATCCCAGTAATTGCGTTGTCGATTAAGCCCTATTAAAAAAATAATAGCGGCTGAACAGGCAAAGAGCACAAATACACCAATTACCGTTCCTAATTGTAGCCAAAAGCCATGAGGCGCTAACCCTAACCGACCATAGAGCCATGTAGTTGTGTGAAAGGACATAAAAGCAAATACAGTATTCGCAATGAGGAACAGACAAAAGACCATTGCCAATCTTAAAAAGAATCTTCGCTTTCTCATGATTCCAGTTCCAAGCGATAGCCAAGACCACGAATGGTGCGAATGGCAAAGCCACTCATTTCTTGTGGAAAACGTTCGCGTATTCTTTTAATATGGACATCGACTGTTCGTTCATCTCCCTCATAGTCATAGCCCCAAATTTCTTCGATTAATTGTTCGCGTGAAAATGTTTTACCTGCATAGCTTGCCAACGTAAATAATAGCTCAAACTCTTTTAACCGAAGTATAATAATCTCTCCGTTCATATCGACTTCATGCGTCTGGCGATTGAGTTTGACATTGCCAGCTTCTACAATCTGAGAGAGGGATATGCGATACCTTTTCAATATCGACTTTACTCGAACAATCAGCTCGGCAGGCTCAAACGGCTTCACGAGATAGTCATCTGTGCCAAGATGAAAGCCCTTGACCTTTTGGGAGGTTTCTCCTTTAGCAGTGAGCATGAGGATAGGGAGATCTGTATTGAATGACCGTATTTCCTCACATAATGTCCAGCCATCCATGTTAGGCATCATAATGTCCATCACAACCATATCCACTTTTTCAGAGGCTAACTTGGACAGTGCATCGACACCGTCCGTAGCTTCTATAACTTCTAAACCTTCATTTTGTAAAAATACTTTTACTAATTCTCGAATATGCGCATCATCATCCACCACTAATAGTTTTGTCATCTAAACGTATCCCTTCGTTAATCCTCTTTAATTCGTAATTGCTGCTTCGCAAACTCACGATACATCTCATGTGTCTCAAAGAGTGTTTCGTGTGTACCGCAGCCTGTAATATGCCCTTTCTCTATAAACAATATTTGATCGGCATCTACAACTGTTGATAGACGGTGAGCAATGACTAATGTTGTGCGGCCTTGCATTAAATTATCTAACGCTTTTTGTACATAAATCTCTGACTTACTATCTAAACTCGATGTTGCTTCATCAAGCATTAAAATCTGCGGGTTCCGTAATAGTGCTCTTGCAATGGAAATACGCTGACGCTGCCCACCTGAAAGCTTGATTCCTCGTTCTCCAACCTCTGTATCAAATTTATCTGGAAGATCATTTATAAACTGATCAGCATAGGCCATTTTAGCCACTCTTTCTAGCTCATAATCCAGCACTTCACGCTCAATGCCATAGCAAATATTTTCACGAATAGTTCCTGATAGCAGGGCACTTTCCTGCGCCACATAGCCGATTTGACTGCGCCAAGAGTGGAGTGAGAAGGTTTCAATTGGTATATCTCCTAATGTGATGCTACCGCCAGTTGGCTGGTAATATCGCTCTAATAGAGAAAATGTTGTTGTTTTCCCACCACCACTTGGTCCAACGATGGCCGTTACTTTGCCTGGCTCAATTGTAAAGTTAATATTGGACAAAATCGGTTCCTCACCATAAGAAAAGTCGACATTTTTAACATAAATCGGTTGATCTACTTTTTCTACTGTTAAGCCGTCTTCAATATGTTCTTCTTTGTGTTCAAGTAACTCGCTAATTCGTTCCGTAGCCCCCATAGCCTTTTGAAGTTGCGTAAAGAACATTGTTAATTGCGTCATAGGCATAATGATTTGGATTAAATATAAAATAAATGCTACCATATCGCCAGCAGTCAGTTCCCCAGAGGAAACACGAACACCTCCATAGCCAATAATAGCTACAAGTACTGACATTAGTACAAATGAAATTAGTGGCGAAATAAGCGCATGAATTTTTGCTTCTTTTAAGCCAAATGTAAAGAGATTCGTAATGCCCTTTTTTCCACGCTCATATTCAATTTGCTCCGCATTAGATGCCTTAACTAAGCGTGTTTCAGGTAAAACTTGATTTAACACGGAAGTAAACTTCGCTGTCTCATCCTGCATACCCTTTGAGATCACAAACATACGTCTTCCAAGCAGCATTAGAATAACCATCGCAAGTGGAACAGCAATTAGCATCACCATCGTCATTTTCCAATCTAAGAATAAGAGGATAATGATAGAACCGATGATGGAAATAACACCAGATAAACAGTTTGCTAGATGCTCCGTAATAAGCTCCTTCACGACTGCTGTGTCATTAGTAACACGGCTTAATGTTTCACCGGTATCGTGTTCATCATAATAGGGGATTGGTAAATGTAACAGCTTGCGCCAAAGTTGATCTCGTAATTTTGCCACAACATGGTGCCCAACACGATTTAAATAATAAATGGATAATCCGCTAGCAATAGCCTGTGCAATAAAGGCAATACCAAGCAAAATGATTTGCCAATAATCAAGGGATTCTAATGAAAAGCCATCCACTAATTGTTTTGTAAATAATGGGACGATAAAGCCTACGCCTGTTGTAGCTAAACTCATAATTAAGGAAATAACTAGCAGCCAAATAGGTGGTTCAGCCCGTTTTACTAATTGTATAAAACGTCGCCAATCTTGTTTTTTAGTAGTATCTTTTGATGTTTCCTGCAAAGAAATAAGCCTCCTTCATTGTTTCATGGCTTTACTATAGCATGTGTTTATGAACTGAATATGAAATGAATTGCAATGAAGCTGCAAACAATAAAAGGTGATGAGCGTCCAAATCATCACCTTTTGATTTTTGCATGACATCCACTATGTTAGTCTGTGAACTCATCATGATATAAAGACTTTCCAAGTAATCGATAAATTCTTAAGGCTAGTTGGATTTGTAAAAGTTCTTCATAGTTTTTTAAATCAGTTTTTAAAATTTCTTTAATTTTTTCGATACGGTAAATTAATGTGTTGCGATGAATAAACATTTCCTTTGCTGTCTCACTAATATTCATATGATTAATAAAATAATTTTCTAATGTAAGAAGATAGCTTGTACCATGCAAAAGATCATGCTCAAACACAGATCCTAGGCTCTCTATGAAGAAGTCCTTTAATTGAACCTCGTTAATATTAGAATCTAAAAAATGATAAATGGAGTGATCTGCGAAATGGGCTACAGATCCACGTTCGACGATTTTTTCTACTTTGGATAAAATCGTCTTTTTTTATCTACTACCACCTCTATAGAATGGCAAGATGCATGCAGTTTTTTTCCTTTTCAGCAGGCGCATAAACGCCAGTTGACCTCGGCGGATGTCACGGAATTTGATGAGCTTTTAGAGAGAGCCCCAAAAAATCTGGACGCAATTACGCCAAGGCGAAATTGATTTATGGTGCAGTAGCCGTCTCTCTCGAAGTATCTTTAGCCCTCTGATTACCGATTTTTATCTGAATAAGTATCATGGCAATGACGATAACCATCATGCCAATAATGGCTGCTGTAAAACTGCCTGTGAAATCTCGTATAAGACCAACAAATAGTGGACCGAGAGCGGCAAATACGAAGCCAACCGATTGTGTCATAGCAGCCAAGATACTTGCTTCCTTAATGTTTTTGGCCTCATCAATTGGTAATGTTAATCCCAATGAGAATAAACCACCTGCACCGATACCAATAAGGATACTACTTAGCCAAGGGTTAATGGCAAATAGCAACATTAATAGACCGGTTAATTCTAACATCGAACATCCTACTAACCAAACGGCTCTATGCTGAAAACGATTATTTAAAATCGGTACTAAAAATGTTGCAGGCATTTGTGCAACCGTTAATAGTGTTAACATTATGCCAGCCTCTTGTTTACTATAGCCCATATCCTCTGCTATAGGCGGCAGCCAGGCCATAATTGTATAAAACATGAAAGCCATTAAGCCAAAAAAAACAGTTAATAGCCAAGCTTTTTGATTTGTTAGTAGTTGCTTTAAATTATTTTCAGCACTAGAAATGTCTGAGGTAGTTGGAACTGGCTTCTTGTCAATTGGTTTCCACCAAAAGAAAACAGCTATGACAGCAAGAATAGCCCATGATGCAGCAGCCGCTTGCCATGTATGGAAAAGAGTACTTAATGGTATGGAAAGCCCTGAGCCAAGCGAAGCGCCTACAACCAATGCTAACGAATATATACCAACTACACGAGAAGGATTCGCGAATTTTTGTTTAATATAGCCAGATAATAATGGTCCTACGATAGCGATACCAATACCTGAAAGAAGAGCTGTAAGCAGCATCACCCATGCAGAATAAGCAAAAAATCTTGCGGCTGTTGCCAGTCCAATAAGAATCAGTGAGTAGGCAATGGCCCGCTCAATACTCCAGCGATTAGCAAGTTTTATGGCAAATGGTGCAAATAAGCCCATACATAGTACAGCTAATGAAGTTAGTAAACTTGCAGTAGCAGCACTCATTTGTAATGACTCTCGAATAGTTCCTAACAATGGTGAAACGGAAGTTATCACAGGTCGTAAATTAAAGGAAGCTAAAATTACAGCAATAATTGGTATAATTGTATGTTTTAATTTCATGTTTATTCAACTCCATCTATAGCTTAATAATAATAACAATTTGAAGTCTATAACAATGTATATAATTGTACAATACTATTATTACTATTATAATGATAGGTAAAAACTATGATAGGTCGTGATCTATTGGAAATACGTCATCTTCACTACTTTATGGCTGTTTGTGAGGAGCTGCATTTTACAAAAGCTGCTGAAAAACTTGGTATTTCACAGCCGACGCTAAGTCAGCAAATACGTGTACTTGAGGATGAGGTTGGGTTACCGTTGTTTGATCGAATTGGCAAAAAAATCGTGCTTACTGAAGCAGGTACACTACTGTTAAATTATGGAGCAGAAATAGTAGGTACTTTACAAAATGTCAAAGACTCCATTAAAGATTTAAAGGATATGCAAATAGGACAAATAAGAATCGGAATAATGCCATCTGATTTAGATTATCGAATTACTCAGCTCATCATCGATTTTCACCAAAAGTTTCCCAGAGTTAAATTAAAGATTATGTCATCTATCGAAATTGTACGACAGGTTCTTGACAATGAGGTCGATATTGGTATTGCTATAAACGTTCTTCCAAATAACCAGCTTGTTACGATTCCGCTTTGTCTGGAGGAATATGTGTTAATTGTTTCGAAGGAGCATCCGATGGCAAATCGAGAAAGTATAAAAATAGGGGAATTAAAAGATCTTCCATTGATTATGTATCCTGAAGGTTATTTAGGGCGGGAAATAGTGGAGGGGACGGTGAAAAAACATGGCTTTCAATTAAACTCCATTCTTGAGACAAGTTCAGTAACGTCAATTATTAATCTTGTTAGAGCAAATATAGGGGTAACTGTACAACCTTATCCGTTAATCAAAGAGATGAATGATCCTACCTTGCAAATCGTATACATTCAGGACGACATACCTAGCCGCAGTTTATCAATTATTTATCGAGTAGAGCGTTATGTAAGTGAAGCAACAAAAGCGTTAATTGAACAAGTTAAAATTTATTTCCAAAGCTAGTCCGAATAAGGGCTAGCTTTTTCAAATTTTTCAAACAGTGAATGCTTTGGGGTATGGAAAATATGAGAAATAAATGAAATAGTTGTTCCTTTTTTTGGAGAGATACCATATAATATTTGTAAACCGACAGTCGGTCTATAAAGTTCGCAGAAATTCAAAACGAACTTACACTGGAAAAATGAGTGATGGCTGAAGGGTTTAACATCCATTGAGCAAAAGGAAGGGGTTATTCGAATGGAATCTCAGATAACAAGAAAAGGCTTTTCAAAAGATTTTAACCTAATGGTGATAGGGCAAATTATTTCAATTTTAGGATCTGCTCTTTTAAGATTTGCTCTTTCACTGTATGTACTAGATATAACAGGTCGTGCGGATCTTTTTGCCGTCCTATTTGCAATTTCAAGTATCCCAATTTTACTTGCACCACTTGGAGGGGCTATTGCTGACAGATTCAATCGACGTAATTTAATGGTCATATTTGATTTTGTGAGTAGTATAATTGTGTTTATTCTTTTATTCTGGCTTATAAATGGTAATAGTTCTATCGTTTTTATCGGTATCGTCATGATGTTACTTTCACTTGTTAGTGCGATGTATACACCAGCGGTAATGGCCAGTATCCCTGTACTTGTAGAAGAAGAGAAGCTTGAGCAAGCAAATGGCATAGTTAATGGGATTCAAGCATTGTCGGGTGTAGCGGCTCCTGTGCTAGGAGGGATATTATACGGCATGATTGGCTTAAAAGTACTTGTCATCATGAGTGGTGTGCTCTTTTTTCTATCAGCCCTATTAGAGATGTTTATTACGATACCATTTACTCAACGAGAACAGGACGGACATATTATTCCAATACTTGTAAATGATTTGAAAGAGGGCTTTAGCTATGTAATGAAGCAATCGTTTATATTCAAATGTATGATTTTAGCGGCACTATTAAATTTATTATTAACACCATTGATTGTTGTAGGTGTACCGATTATTCTCCGTGTCACAATGCAAAGTAGCGATACTTTATATGGAATAGCAATGGGATTAATCGATTTTGCTACTATTTTAGGGGCTTTATCGATGGGATACTTTGCAAAAAAATTGGGTATTACGAATTTGTATATTTGGATTTTCGTCACAGCATTATTGATTGTTCCAATGGCTATTTCAGTTATGCCTCTTATGCTTACTTTTGGCTACTATCCATCTTATATTGTTTTTGTTGTAAGTACCCTTTTGATAGCTATGATTATGACGGTTATTTCCATTTACGTCATTACAGTTGTCCAAAAAGAAACACCAAATGAAAATTTAGGGAAGGTTATGGCTATTATTATTGCCGTTTCACAATGTATGGCACCAATTGGGCAAATTTTGTATGGCTTATTATTTGAGGTATTTAGTAGTAAAATCTATGTTCCTATTATAATGATTGGTTTTTTAATGGTGATCATGGCTTTAGCGACCAAGAGAATTTTACGGTTTGAAGAAAGTGATACAGTAAAATAATTAGCTTTTTCTAGGAGTCCCTAATATAAGGGACTTCATGTTGTTGAAATACTATTATGTCAATGAAATCAAGGTGACAAATTAAAAAGTATAGCCCTTTTTCAAAACAAGGGGTTGATCTCCGTTCCGACTGAGTGCTTTCCTGGGGGCGTCCGATGAGCCGCTTCACTCGCGTTACTCGCTCCAGGGTCTCATCTGTGACGCTGAATCCCCGAGGAGTCACTCAGTCTACACTCCAATCAACCATTGCTCATCGTATTTTCTATTGGCAT
>NZ_JBNNMG010000046.1:0-43767 GCF_050272555.1 Lysinibacillus sp. NPDC047702
CGGCAAAGCGAGTAGCCTGGAACGGAAATCACCTTCATTTGAATTAGTAGTATTCACAAAGAGTCCCTTGACCATTTAGTTTTTCAACACTATGACAGTAAGCTAGAATACCTCCTCTAGCTTACTGTTTTACTTTGAAACATATTATTTTAGGAATTCCTCTACAAATTCAATTGGTACATATGTTTTATTCGCTTCTAACAATGCAGGTGCTACATGAAGTGGGTGTAAAGCTTTGTTAATACCAAATATTTTTTCGCCGCGAGTAATTGTGTAAGATAAATTACCTTTTGTTACGATTGCCCCTTTACCCGTTGACTCCACCGTGTAACCGCGTTTTTCAGCAATCAAGCGCAAAGGAACCATCTTCGTTCCTTCCACTTCATATGAATCTGCCTTAATAATGGCTGCAATCTCTGCTTCAACAGTATTTTCTACTGTATTAGCAAATTTGTTATCAAGAACAATTACTTTTGAAGGTGTTGTCTGAGCTGGGATGCTTTTTGTAGAAGCTGTATAGAAAACAACTAGATGCTTCTCTGCTAAATCCTTAGCTGTGACTTTTTCTCCCTGTGTATTGAAAAGCTCCGTCTTATCCCCAATGTTTAATTTTAAAATATCATAAGTATTTGTTAAGTTTTCAAAGAAATAATCAACCTCAACAAATCCAACTTCCTCGGTTTCAACAATGACAACATCAGGACCGAATTGTGGCGGATAGATTAATTTTTGAGGCTTATTTGCAAATGTATAAGCAACTATTTTATCTCCCTCTTTAAGATTCACTTTCTTCCCTGTATTATCGAAAATAGGTGTTTCATTTGTAATTTCTAAAACATTCAGTTGATCGCCATCTTTTACCGTGTAATATGTAATTTTTTCACCAGCATGGACTTTCTCAACTGTCCCATGCGTATTGTTGAAAATGTGTACAGGATCAATTTGAATTTGTGGTGCCTCTGTAGGTTTTTCATTGGCTGAAGCAATAGGAACTACTGCACTTCCAAATAATAATGCTGTCATTGCTACAGGCGCAAACTGTTTCATGTTCATAAAATCTCTCCTTATTATTTAGATTCATAGAAGTAGTCGTATTAAAATGGTAAAAGTTTCATTAAAAAAATCAATTTCGCCTTGGCGTAATTGTATCTGCCGCTTTGCTTTCGCTACAAAAAACAATTGTAGCTGTCGCTTCACTTTCGCTACAAAAAATAATTGCTGAATGAAGATAAAAAAACCATCATGGCCATGATGGTTTTCAGTTAATGCTTCAATGACTACCTATCTCTTACAATTTCGCTTAATCCTGTAATATCTATGCCATTTAAGGCTTGTGTAGCTAGACGATCTGCTTCTGAATTCTCTTTTCTGGATATTAGCTGATACTCTGGTTGAATACTAAGCTCCTCTAACTTCGCATCAATTTTATCCGCCCAGCTCGATAGATCCTTTTCCAGTGCAGGCCATTCCCCGCTTAATTGGTTAATCACTACTTGAGAATCACCAGTGAAGCAAACAGGCAAATGATGAACATTCAGTAAATCAAGCTCAACGATTCCTAAATAGAGCGCTGCATATTCTGCCTCATTATTGGAATTCAGCTCTGAAGAAAAGGCATTTCTTCTTAATCGATATGGTTTGCCATTTTGCTCATAATAAATGACACATCCTAGTCCTGATTGTTTTGTGGCACGATCAAAGCCACCGTCAAAATAAACAGTAATGTCATGTGGCTCTGTCTCAATCTCCTTTAGATAGGTCTTTAGCTCCTTTAACGACCAACTTGTTTCCTGTCGATCAATACAATGCAATGATTTAACTCTCCCTGTTCGCTCCATATCCTCTGCTAGTAGTACTGCTTGAGCTGCAGGCATTTCTTCTGAACGTAGTACAGTTGTTGCACCCTTTAACGCTTTATATGTCCATTCAATAATTACATGCATAGTAATGCCTCCATTGTTTTTGAATTTGTGTATAAAGTGAAAACGTGCCTCAACACAGAGACACGTTTCTTTCTTAATTGTTATATGTGCAAATAATAGTTTATTTATTCCTATGGAACAGCGACGATTACATTATATTCCCTCATACAATGTTTGTATAGGCTTTACTAAAATACGATTTACCTCTTCGATCACCTTACTTAACTTCATTTCAGCTTCAAGCATTGAGGATATTTTTTCATTTTGCTGTGCGAGCTGAGCAGCCTTTTGAGCGTATACTAATTCATCTTCCAATATATCTTCACCAGTTAGTTGCTTTTTTTGCAGCTCTATTTGAATTTTACGGAAGTTTCTAAAAACATTTAATGCCTCTTCATCACTCTTTACTATTTCAACCGCCTCTTTCAACTCTTCGAATTCCGGTGTTTTACGAAAAGTTGCCTCTAAAGCATTAATTTCATTATAAATATTAATCATTCTTTTATTTCTCCTTTTTAAATAAAGTAGACAATCAATCCTTGCACAATCCCAATCAAGCCACCAAGAACTGCACCTAGCACTGTAATCATTTTAAACTCACGTTTTGAAATACCTAGCACAAGCTCCTCTAACTTCGCCACAGGGAAAGAATCAACCTGCTCACGAACTACTTCTTGTAAATTTAAGCGTTTTAATACATCTTCTAATTTCTCTTCGGCTTTATCAAAAGCTTTTTCAATAACTTGTGGAATGACTGTTTCCTTCATCCAAGTATTGCCTTCTGGCCAATAATATGAAATAGGCTGATCCAAACGTTCCTCAACAGCTAGCTGCTCTTTTACATAACCTTGTACTTTCATTAATATTGAATCAAATCGAATATCCTGTAAAAAATCCATTGCAGGGCGTTCTTTTAATTTATCCCACTCTTGCGTAAAGATTTTCGTTAATAATGCTGTTGTGCCTTGCGCCTGTAAGAATTTTAGAAGCTCACGCTGAACCTTTGCCACAAGTGAAGAAGAGTCACCTAAAAACATATTGATCATTCCACCAAGTGAACCTTTGGATGACAGGAAATCATCAATCATCGCTTTTATTGTTAATTCGCCTTCAGGTGATAAAAAATAATCCTCACCCTTCTCTAATATATGACGAACTGCTACTGGAATCTTTGCGTCAATTGTATGTTGAATATCTGCCGATAACAGTGTATGAATTGACTTCGTTGATAATGTATTCTTCATCGACTCAAATTGTCCCTCGACAATTGCTTCAATCTTATTCTCAATTGTTGCGGGCATATTAGAAAACCCAGCTAATGTAAGCCAATCTTGAATTGTTTTATCATTTGTAAAAATCGTTTCTTCTACCTTTGTTTGTACAAATTGCTCCACCTTATCATGAATATCCTTTGAAAAGAATTTTTTTCTAAAGGTTTCAGGTGTTAATAAATAGTTTACAACAGTTAGCCCAAGCTGCCTTGCTAATTCGTCACGTCGTTTTGGGATAAGCCCTGGTGTAAATGGTACACGCCAATTTTTAATATATATCGCTTCATGGGGTTGAAAAAGCATTTTTATGGCTAGATGATTCGTTACACCACCGATAGCGGCTCCAATAATTGCCATAAATAGTAAAGTTACAAATAAATTATCCATTAATACCCTCTCATTTCAATTGGATTCAAGATTGGCGGATTTTGTCGCCTGTTGCACTCATTATAGCAGAGCAATGATTTTCAACGAAAGAAAAACCCCTAGATAATTAAACACCCTTCATACATTTTCTTCAGATAGAATAGTTGCAAATTTACTACTATCCCTGAATAATATTAACTACATATATAAGAAATGGGGTTTGATTATGATTCAGCATTTCAGCTTTAAGCCTTTATTTGAAAATTCTCAGCTTCCTGGCTGGGCTATTTCCTTTTTCTATCAACGCAAACGCTATTCAGCTGAGTATTTAAAGGATGGCAACATTCAATGGACTGGACCTATTCCTCCAAACGAAGAGGATGTTAAAAAATTGATTCATGAGCTTATGTTGTATCATGTGTACGATTAATAAAAGTAGTAATTTTATCATGTAACCGCCTTCTAAAATTACCCATTTTTTACTAGAGGTTGCATATCTTCTATGCTAAAAATATTTCCATCTATTGAAATTGCAGCATTTTTCTTATACATTTATGTTATCAAGTTAATAATAAATGTTTTGTATGCAGGGGGCTATTTCAATGAGTAAAGTCACACTTTTAGATGACTTAAACAGTTATAATTCAAAAGCATTAATTCGTGCAAAAGTAAAAGAAGTTTTTTCTGAATTTTCCGCTAAAATTTTCGAATTAGCAGATGACGCTGGCACTATCAATAGTAAAAAATTCGAGTTACTTTCTGGCTTTAAAAGTGATTTTTACAATGAATATTGCAGCCAATTAAAAGCATTATTCGACACGCCAACTAGTTCATTCGGAAAAAAACCTGTAAAAAATATGTATGTAACGTATAATGGCAAAAATTATCTTTTAACACAGCAAGGTATTACCGAAAAGGCACCTGTTACCATATCGTGCTTTACAGGCGAAATCCCATTCAAAGAAATGCTTCATGATGTTGAAAAAGCGTGTTTAAAATTGCGCTTCCAACAAGAATAGCACTTAAAGCAGAAGTAGCCCTCTCAGCTAGTGAGAGGGCTACTTCTTTGATGCTATTAAAAATAATTTATTTAAAAAAATTCGCAGATAAAGCTCTCTTGAGATTTTTGACGTGTCGTTTTTAAATGAGATGCAGATGCTTCCTTCTCTAAATAAACTATCTTTGCTCCTTTTAAAGGTAGCATAATGATTTTTGATTTTCAATCTTTTGGCGTTAGTTTTTCCCAATTACAGATTACCTCATCAAGATAAAAAGTTGTTGTCAATATTTGTGTTTTGCATCTAAATATTTTATGATTGAATCATCCAACAATTTTTTAAATCATAGGAGGTGTACACTTTGTTTACTTCCCTCATTTGGGCGGGGGCAAAGGAATTATTTGGACGGAGACATATTGGAGATAACCATTAGGTTGGCGGCATTCGCTCTACTAATAATCATGACAGGATTTTTCGTTGCAACGGAGTTTGCAATTGTTAAAGTGAGAACAACTCGTATTGATCAATTGCTAGCAGAAGGTCATAAAAAAGCAAAAAATGCAAAACGTGTTGTTTCAGATTTAGATGAATACTTATCTGCATGTCAGCTAGGTATTACCATTACAGCACTTGGATTAGGTTGGCTTGGTGAACCTACTTTTGAAATTATTTTGCACCCAGTGTTTGAGTTTCTAAATTTGAATGGTAGTATTACATCTATCCTTTCATTCATACTTGCATTTTCAATCGTAACGTTTATGCATGTAGTTATAGGGGAATTGGCGCCAAAAACACTTGCCATCCAAAAAGCAGAATTAGTGACATTAAACTTTTCTGGCCCATTAATTTTATTCCACAACATTACGTACCCAATCATTAAGTTATTAAACGGATCTGCACGTGGCTTAACAGGCCTTTTCGGTCTAAAAATGATGTCAGAATCAGAAGTTGCTCATACCGAAGAAGAGCTTCGTATGATCTTGTCAGATAGTTTAAAAGGTGGAGAAATTAACAATTCAGAATATGAATATGTAAACAGTATTTTCGAGTTCTCAGATCGACTTGCAAAGGAAATCATGGTACCGCGTACTGAAATCGTTGGAATCGAAAAAGAGCTTACCATTAAAGAAGTATTCGATTTAATGGGAGTTGAGCAATATACTCGTTATCCGATTATTGATGGTGACAAGGACCATATTATCGGCTTAGTCAATATGAAGCACTTATTAACCGCTTACATTAAAAACTCTGCAAATGGTGATAAGCCAGTAATTGACTATATGCAGCCGATTATTCGTGTGATGGAAACAACGCAAATTAATGATTTGCTACTTAAAATTCAGCGTGAACGCATTCATATGGCCATTTTAATGGATGAATATGGCGGAACATCTGGTTTAGTGACGATTGAAGATATTATTGAGGAAATTGTCGGCGATATTCAAGATGAATTCGATGAGGACGAAATCCCAGAAGTGCAAGAAATTGCAGAAGATCATTTTATTTTAGATGCAAAGATGCTAGTAGAAAATGTAAATGATATGCTAGGTACTGACATAGAAGATGATGATATAGATACAATCGGCGGTTGGTTTATGACAAAGCGCTTTGATGCAGTCGAAGGAGATAGCATTGAAGAGCAAGGCTATGAATTTATCGCAAAAGAATTAGATGGTCACCATATTTTATACTTAGAAGTTCTGAAATTACCTGAACGTGATTTATCAAATGAAAATGAAGAAGTAAGTGTCTAAAAATTGCCTTGTTCTATTTGCTGTGTTACGATTAACATCGCATTTTAAAAGATACAGGCTATAAAAAATGTATACAGCACACAACCTATAGTGGTGGGGAGCTTATACAGTAATAACATTATAAACTTTAGCAACGACTCCCTTTCACAGAAGGGAGTCGTTTTATAATGCCCGAAAGTTTTGCGAGGAGGAAACAAAATGGAGCTTTATACAAATTTACGTCAAGGGGAAAAAGGTGCTTGGTTATCCATCGCTACATATTTGGTACTGAGTTCTATAAAATTAACGATCGGCTATATTGGCACATCAGAAGCGCTAAAGGCAGATGGATTAAATAATACTACTGATATTATCGCCTCTATTGCAGTACTTATTGGATTACGAATTGCACAAATTCCACCTGACTCTAATCATCAATATGGGCATTTGCGTGCCGAAACAGTTGCCTCGCTTGTTGCTTCGTTCATAATGTTAATTGTTGGCTTACAAGTACTTATTAATTCGATAAAAGGACTTTGGGAACCAGTTAGTACAACACCGTCATTATTAACTGCCTATGTCGCAATTGGCAGTGCCGTTGTGATGTATATCGTTTATCGCTATAATTTAGCACTTTCTAAAAAAATAAAAAGTGCAGCTGTGAAGGCAGCAGCCTATGATAACCGCTCAGATGCTCTTGTAAGTATTGGTACAGCAATCGGAATTTTTGGAGCTATTTTCGGTTTCCCCATTATAGACACAATTACTGCACTTCTCGTCGCACTTCTAATTATTAAAACAGCAATTGAAATCTTTTGGGAGGCTGTTCAAAGTCTCACAGATGCTTTTAATATTGAGGAAGTTGAGACGTTGTCTGTCCTTATTCGTAATGTTGATGGGATAATTGAGATATTAGACTTTAAGGGGCGCGCCCATGGCAATATGTACTTTATCGATGTAACTGTCACTGTGGACCCTTATTTAAACGTCTTTGAGAGTCATCGTATTACAGAGGAAATTGAAAAAACAATTACTCGTGAAAATCGATTCTGTCAGATACTCGTGCATATTGAACCACATATTGAAATCATTCCTCCAGCAAACGACAACAAATCTCCTACCAAGTAAATGGCAGGAGATTTGTTGTTATTTGATCGCTATATAAATATCAACCTGTGCTTCTTGTGGATTTGCACATCGTTCATCATATCTCTCAAAATCACCTGTGTATGCTCGTTCTACATCTGAGCTGGCAAACCAAGCCCAAATATCCTGCCAAGCCTTAATAACAATGTCTGGCATTGACCCTTTTTCTGAAGTAAAAACCAAATATTTAGCAGCTGGCACTGTTTTAACGATCATACCCTGTGCCGCTTCATCTGTAGTTGCTACTTCCTTTCCAAGTGTAATCGAGTATTTTCCATTTACATCTGTTTCATAGTCAGAGTATAAACCGATTAATACTTCATTGACTGGATTTTTTATTTGTCCAATCACGTCTTGCTGATAAAAATCTGACCATAATGAAGGAATTTTAGCATGAGGCGTTATTTCATTGGCATTGCTCGTTTGAGCTGAAATTCCTACAATTTGAAAAGATTCTCGTTCTATCATAATGGGTTGCTTTATGTCTCCTCTTCTCCATCTTTTTAAACTCGGTAAGAAAGAAGATAACATTTGGCGTGCTTCTTCTTCTGCCATGCCATCCTCCTTTAAATGTGGCACACAAATCTCAATCATTTCCTCAACTGTCAATTCCGGCTGTTTAAACTCTCCTAATTCATAACAATACTTGCAATATTCCTGGCTTTTCTGACCATCTTTTTTTGTTCCTAATAATGCTTCATCTGCTAATGGCATACCACAGCTTTGACAATAATTTTGCATCATTTCATCCACCCTTCATACTATTTGTTATGACTATAACAAAGGAAACCTGACAGCAGTATGTCATCTTTTAAAATGAAAATTAAATGCCCTTGTATAGCTCTACAATTTCCTGTGCTCGCTTTTGCACAATAGCTCTTAAATGTGGCGGTTCTAAAACTTTTACACGGTGACCAAAACTAAGAAGAAAACCGTATAACCATTCATCCTCCGGCAATGAAATATTAACTGTTAAACTTTCATGATCGATATGCTCAGCGCCAAATGTTTCTTCTACTAATGTTGTTATCGCAGAATCGAATGACAGCTTTAGCTGAATTACATTTTGAGGGCGATGCCACTCTTTGTTCCATGGGAGTTCAGACAAATGAACTTCTTTACGCTGGAAAGTTATCATCTCTTCTTTTATATTTTTCATTCTAGCTATTTTAAATAAGCGGAAGTCTTCTCTTAATGTACAGTATCCGTAGACATACCATACCTTTCCTTTTTGTACCAATGTATGTGGCTCTAAAAATCGATTGGTTACTTGACCATGTGTCGTAGAATAGGTGAAGCTTACACAGTGTGCTTGCTCAATTGCTTTTTTTAATAGAGTAATCTGTTCCTTAAAAACAATAGATGGTCCCCAAGGGCTAAGATCAATAAATAGTTGATCAATGGATTGCTTTATTTCTTCATCAGCAACACTTGTTAATTTTTCTAGCACTGCTTCTGCATAGGAATCGTCATAGGTTGTAAGTGCACTTTTTATGGCAATGGAAAGCGAGGTAAGCTCCTCCTTTGTCAAAACCTGTTTATCGACACGATACCCCTCTATCAAGCTAATTCCACCATTAACCCCCTGCTGACTTATAACAGGAATTCCAGCACAGCTAAGTGTTTCGATATCACGGTAAATTGTACGAACTGACACATTAAATAATTCAGCAAGCTCCTGTGCTGTCACTTTTTTTCGATTTATTAAAATCATTGTCATCATTAAAAGACGCTCTAATTTCATGTTTTACCCATCCTCCACCAATCTCAGTTGCTACTCTATATATTGCATGATGTTATTTTAATCATTATCAACCATTTTTCATCATAAATTAACCATTTTGTTTTGCATTTTAATTACTAATATCCTATCTATTTTAAGTATTATTTAAGTACTTTTTGAGTTTTATTTAAGTCGAATGTACTATAATAACGCCTGATAAATTATTACAATCATTATACTATTTTTACAATATAAGAAAAAAACAAGTTTAATACAAGGATTTATCAGGAATTAATGGATTTCGCTATTAAAGCTTTGTTGTTTCCCGCCTTATTAAGAATAGTTTGATAATCAATTTCGCCTTGGTGTAATTGCGTCCGGATTTTGAATTGTGCCTGCACAATTCATTCCTTTGAAAATTCGTGACATCCGCCAGAGGCTTTATCTTCATTCAGTAAGTGTTTGGACACCCACTGAAAAGAAATCAAAACCGCATTCATCTCACCACCTGTAGAGGTGGGAGTCTTCTGCTGAATGAAGATAAACGCTTATACAATTATTTCAATTCTCTTAACACAACAGACAAAACTTCCATCCTCTTTATAGAGCGCTGAAAACTATAGTATCTATTTGTGGCAAAGAATTTAGTGCTTTGTTTTTATGAAACCTCAATAGAATTGTGAAAGTGAAATACGAGCACTAAATCTCAGTGTCAAATTTTTATTTTTAAGTGAAATTCACTTTTTTAGTGCTCACTATATATTAGGAAGCCTTTTCAAACACAATGAACTAGAGTTTAATGGTTTTCAATTTAATTGTAAAAAGGAGATTTTGATGTGATTAGAGCCGTTTTAATAGACAATGAACCACTAGCTTTACACTATTTTCAAAATAAACTACAAGCATTCCAGCAAATACAGGTGATTAAAACCTTTACAAGTGTAGAGGTATTTCTACAGGAGCTTCCAGCATTAGAATTTGAGGCAATTTTTTTAGAGGTAAAGCTCAATGAACTAACTGGATTGGAGGTAGCTGATATTATCAAAACGGAGCGTCCACATGTTAGTGTAATTTTTATTACTTCCCATCAAGAGTTTGCATTACAGGCATATGATATCGGAGGACTTGATTATTTACTTAAACCAATTAATCATGCTCGCCTAGAAAAGGCTATTGCTCGAATAGAGCATGAATACTCCATTCAGAAACTCATTCAGAAGGCTTCGAAAACGATGCTAAACGTTCAATGCTTCGATCAATTTGCAGCCTATAGCAACAATAGTTTAATTGCGTTCAAAACGGAGAAAACAAAGGAATTATTTGTATATTTCATTTTACATCCGAATATTCCTATTCACCGAGATTATTTAATAGAAATTCTGTGGCCTGATCTAGACTACGTTCGGGCAAAATCAAATCTTCATACAGCTTTATCATATTTAAGAAAAACCTTGAGCAATATAGGTTATGCTAACTGTATAATATTTTCCAATAAATATTATATCTTTGAAAAGCCAAATATTTTTTGCGATTTATATGATTTTCAGAGATACTATGATGATTTTTCAAAGCAAGAATTCCCTCCTATTTCATTAATTAATCAATGTCTTTCCATTTATAAAAATGGGCTGCTTATTTTTGACGATTATGAATGGGCCACGGCCTATAAAGATAAGCTGACTAAATCATACATAGATTTATTAGAAAAAGGTTTTCAAGCTTCTGTATTAACAGATACGTCAAAAGCACTTGATTTCTTAAATAGTCTACTAGATTTTGATCCATATAATGAGCAAAAGCTTGAACACTATTTACACACTTTAATAAACGCTGGTCTATATGAACAGGCATACAGAGTGTTTCAAGACTATGAACAAAAATTAAAAGAAGATTTGGCCCTTACGCCAAGCTCAACATTACTAGAAATTACAAATAAATTTTTTATTCAAAAATAGATAATAAAAAACGACGGGCTACTACAAACTTGTAGGAACTCGCCGTTTTAACTCCCCATTATACACCACTACCCTCTGTCAGTCCGTGCTTTACAGCATAAAGAGCCGCTTGTGTACGATCCTGCACCTGTAGCTTCGTGAAAATATTAGATATATGGGTTTTTACAGTTTTTTCTGTAACGAATAAGGAGGAAGCAATTTCTCTATTACTTTTCCCTTTTGTCAGCTCTGCAAGTACATCCTGTTCACGAGGTGTTAGTGGGTTCAATACATGTGGTGCATTTTCAGATTCTTGCCGATCCATTTCCAATGTCGATGTGGCCTCTGGGTGAAGAGTATTTTCGCCACGCATTATTCGGCGAATGGACAATACCAACTCATCAGGCTCTATATCCTTTAATTGGTAACCTGCAGCCCCTGCCTCCATAGCTGGTACGACATGGTCCCGATCAGAAAAGCTTGTAAGCATCAAAATTTCAATTTGTGGAAATTTCGCTTTAATGCGCTTAGTTGCCTGAATACCATCCATCTCAGGCATGACTAAATCCATAAGAATAATATCTGGCTGTATGCTTTCCGCTAAAGCTACTGCCTCCAGTCCATTTTTCGCTTCCCCCACAACCTCAATGTCTTTCTGCGTTTTTAAAAAAAATAATAATCCACGACGTACTACATGGTGATCATCTGCAATTAATACACGTATCATTCTCTTCCCTCCTAATACGGCAAGCGGATTAACAGTTCTGTCCCTTTGCCAATTTCACTAACCCAGTCAGCCGTACCACCAACTGATTTTGCACGATCCTTTATTGACTGCAAACCCATTGAAAGTAACTTCGTGTTATTATCTATGACAAAGCCTCGTCCCTCATCACGAATCACCAGCAAAATGTCTGTAGAAGTAACTGTTATATATAATGCAGCTTCCAGCACACCTGCATGACGACGTACATTATTGAGTGCTTCTTGTGCTACTCGAAATAATGTTTCTTCAATACGGGAAGGGAATTGCAGTACACCTGAAACTGTCACATGCAGCTTTAAGCCGAGCATTTCAGCATATACTTTAATCGCTTCAAGTAAACCATTCTCTAAGCCTTTTGGACGAAGCTGCCAAATTAATGCACGCATTTCAGTTAATGCATCCTGTGTTAAATGTTGAATTTCCTTAAATGTTTCTTTAATTGCACGATCATTCGTCATTTCTATACCAGCTCTCGCCGTTAGAGTAACTGAAAAAAGCAGCTGATTAACTGAATCATGTAAATCTCTAGCTAGACGGTTGCGCTCCTTTACAAGTGCCATTTCTTGCTCCTGCTTTGTCAGTAAAATTCGCTTAATGGCTGAACCCATCTGAAAAGCGACAGATTCAAGTAAAGCTAGCTCCTCCTGTGAAAAACGCACAGTATCCTTTGAGGCAACATTTAAGACCCCAAAACGTTCTTGTCCTGACTGAAGAGGCACTGTAGCATGATGTGTAATGCCCTCGTGATCACCAACATTTGCTGCAATCGCACTCTCAATACGCTGGCATTCAATGATATTGGAGGCTTTTTTTAATTCCTCATTACGATAACGAGAAACACACCAACAGCCTCCCTTTTTTAAGTAATGACAGTTTTTGAACTCCAATGCTTCTGGTAAATTTTCGTGAACAACAAGCTCCGATCGCCCTTTTTCATCAATAAAAAAAATCCAGCCTGTTTCAAAATTTGTCCCATTTAAAAATCTCACAAGTGCACCCTTTAGCATTGTCACTATTTCAGTTTCTTCATTTAAAAGCTCTGCAATCTCTTTTAAAATACTGATATTGGAATGCTCATTCTCTCTCACAAAAACACCTCTTCTTCGGCATTACTAATGTTAATGATAACATTTCAAAGTCTCGAGCGTCTGCCTTAGCCGTTCATACTTTAGACTGAAATTCATTTTAAAAAGGATATGCCTTATTTTGTGTAAGTTAATTTACATATAAAACTAGAACAACTATAATCGTACAAGGATATGGTTTAATAAAGGGGAGAATAGATATGTCTAAAAAAGTAGAAAACGGCTTATTATTTATTTGGATTGTCTCTGTCGTTGCAACATTAGGTTCCTTATACTTTTCTGAAATTCGTCACTATGAACCTTGTAAAATGTGTTGGATTCAACGTATTTTCATGTATCCAATCGTCATTATGACAACAATTGCCTTTATACAAAAAAATGCACGTATTGCGGTCACTACCGCTGTTTTTGCCATTATGGGCGGCAGTGTATCACTTTATCATTATGGAATTCAAAAGCTTAGTTTTTTAGCGGAAACTGCTCCTTCTTGTGGAGTTGTCTCCTGTACAGGTCAATATATTAACTGGTTAGGCTTTATCACAATTCCATTTTTAGCACTAACTGCATTTATTTTAATTGCAGGGGCAAGCTTTTATGTAATGAAGGCTGTAAAAGCTGCAAAATAATTAAGAGACCGTGTTCTACAATTAAGAATACGGTCTTTTCTACGGAGGAAGATCTATGTTTCATTATGAAATTAATGAAGATAATTTAACTATTGAAGAACTACTGTGTAATCATTGGCGGCTCGGTAAAAAATTAGTCCATGAATTACGAATGTCAAAAGCAATTACAACGATGGACGGTGAGCCCATTCAATGGAAAGCCCCGCTTCAGGCAGGTGCAATTATAAAATTTACGTTTCCGATACCTACATCCAATTATCAGCCTACACCAGTATGTGCAATTGATATTATCTATGAGGATGACCATTGCTTAATCGTTTCCAAACCAAAAGGTATGTCAACACATCCAAATGATGCTCGTGATACTCATACTTGTATGAACCATGTCATGGCACATATTAAAAAGCAGGGTGGTGTTTATGCAGAGCATGTCCATCGACTGGATAGAGGCACACAAGGATTATTACTGGTGGCAAAGCATCCACTCGCTAAGTCAATCTTTGATCGTATGATTGAAGAAAAATTTATTATTCGCACTTACGCTGCAGAGGTACAAGGAAATTTACAAGCTTCTTCAGGTACAATCGCCGAACCTCTTGGGAAAGATCGACATCACGCAACAAGACGTGTAGTCTCCAAAACTGGGCAGCACGCTGTAACACACTATGAGGTAGTTGCCCGTTATAAAAGTTCTTGTATTGTCCATCTCATTTTGGAAACAGGTAGAACACATCAAATCCGAGTACATTTAGCTCATATCGGGCATCCCATTATTGGTGATACAATGTACGGTGCAAGGGAAACTGCAAGTGGAGACTATGAGCTCCATGCTGTACAATTAGAATTTGAACACCCATTTTTAAATAAACAAATCGTTGTAAAGGACAAACAGTAAGTCCTTGCTCAAAATCATAAAAAGCGCGTGAAATCAGAAAAGTTGATTTCTCGTGCTTTTTTGAGGTGAAAAATTTTCCACTTAGCCTTATACATGATTTACTTATACTCCAATAAAAGTATAAATATATCATTTGAAATTTCTTAATCTATTTTTTACAACAAATTTAATATACATTTACCATTAATGGTAATGACGGAGGATTTCTTTCATGATAGAATAAGAGTAAATTGTCAGTCATCTGACATATTATGAGGGAGGAATTTATTGATGAAATGGGTTAAAAGTATTGCAGCAACAACTCTAGTTGCTAGTTTATTAGCTACTCCTAGTTTTGCTGCCCATGCAGCAGAAACAGCACCAGCAGCTACGAAGGATAGTTTCAAATTAACAATTTTACACTCCAATGATACACATTCACATGCAGAAAATGCTCCACAACGTGCTACAAAAATAAAAGAGTTGCGTGCTGCAAATCAAAATTCACTTCTATTAGATGCAGGTGACGCTTTGACTGGCACGCTTTACTTCAATGAATTCACAGGAGAAGTTGAAATGAAGTTAATGAACTTAATGGGGTACGATGCTATGACATTTGGTAACCATGAGTTCGATTTAGGGTCAAGCCCAGAAGGTCATGCTGCTCTAGCGAAATTTGTAAAAGGAGCAGAATTCCCATTACTAGGGGCCAATCTTGATTTTTCAAAAGAATCTTTATTTAATGGCTCACAATTTAAAACAATCACAAAAGACTTCGAAAACGGTAAAATTTATAACGGTATTATTAAAGAAGTCGATGGAGAAAAAGTAGGTATTTTTGGTTTAACAACTGAAGAAACTCCTTCTATTTCAAGCGTTGCTAATGTGCAATTTGCCAATTATATCGACTCTGCAAAAAAGGCAGTAGCAGAATTTGAAAAACAAGGTGTTAATAAAATTGTGGCCCTTACTCATTTAGGATTTGATGATTCAAAGGATTTCGATAACGATCAATTACTAGCGGCAGCTGTAGAGGGTATTGATGTTATTGTTGGTGGTCATACACATACTAAATTAGACAAAGCTGTGAAAGCAGAAACATCCTTTAAAAATCCTACAATTATCGTTCAAACAGGTCAATATAGCGAGAATTTAGGTGAGCTTGATTTAACATTTAATAATAATGGTGCGGTTGTTGACTATTTTGGGCAATTACACGCTTTAAATGATAAAGAAAATCCGGTTGCAGCAGACCCAGAAACAACTGAAATGTTAGCTCCATATACAGAAAAAATTTCAGCTGTAAAACAACAATCAACAGGTAATACAGCAGTTTCAGTATTAGATGGTAAACGTGGTCTTTGGGGCGTTCGTGCTGGTGAAACAAACCTAGGTAACTTAATTACAGATGGTATGCTTGCTGGTGCCAAGAAAATTGATCCAGAAGTACAATTTGCCTTCCAAAATGGCGGTGGTATCCGTGCTAGCATTGATGCAGGAGATATTACAGTTGGCGAAGTAATGACAGTCATGCCTTTCGGTAATGCACTTGGTATCGTAAAATTAACAGGTGCTGAAATCTATGACATTGCCGAACATAGTGTAAAAGAGTTCCCGAAAGAATCTGGTGGCTTCCTACACTTCTCTGGTTTACAAGTAGAATTCGATGGAAAAGCTCCAGCTGGTAAACGAGTAAAATCAATTAAATTAAATGGTAAAGAACTAGACAAAGCTGCTTACTATAAAGCTGCAACAAATACCTTTACTGCTAAAGGTGGAGACGGCTACGAAACACTTGAAAAAGCTTATGCTGATGGACGTGTAAGTGAGCCTGGTACTATTGATTATGAAATGTTTATCGAACACTTGACTACATTGAAAAATGTTAATCCGAAAGTAGAAGGGCGCATTATTGCAACAATTCCATTTACGGATATCGCAAAAGGCTCAGAAACAGAGGGCTATGTTCGTGATCTTTATTACCGTGATTTAACAAATGGTACGACTGCAACAACATATTCACCAAATGCTAACTTAACTCGTGCTCAGGCTGCTTCATTTATCGCACGTGCATTAAAACTTGAGGCAAAAGGTCAAACAACATTCTCGGATCTTAGCAATGTAAATCCTGCAACACAAAAGGAAATTACAGCTCTTGCTGAAGCAGGCATTGTTAAAGGTGTAAATGGTAAATTCAATCCTAATACAAAAGTTACTCGTGCTCAACTTGCACTAATGTTTGCTCGTGCATACAATCTTCAACATGATGCAAAAGCTGGCTTAAAAGCTGATTTCAGTGATATTGCTCAATACAACACTGAAACTCAAAATGCAATTGCACTTATGAAAGACTTAAAGATTGTTAGTGGTTCAAATGGCAAATTTATGCCAGGTAATAACGCTACACGTGCTCATATGGCAAAAATGCTTTCTAATTATATTCCATTTGTAAAAGAATCAAAATAATAGAACCTGAAAATCCCGCCCTCAGACTAGAAGAGCGGGATTTTCCATTTAGTAGTAAAGTTAAATGGATGAATAGTTAAAAATCGAATTTAAAGTTATCTGGATCCTGTCCAAAGCGTTCATTACGGTTTAAAGCAGTTATTTGATCCATTTGTGCTAAGGATAACTCAAAATCAAAAACCTGCGCATTTTCTTCAATACGACTTGGCGTAACTGATTTTGGAATAATAAGTGTATCCCTTTGTAAATGCCAGCGCAGTACTACCTGTGCGGCTGTTTTACCAATTTCTTGCCCAATCTTTGTAATAACTGCGTTATCAAGCACACCCCCACGCCCTAGTGGAGACCATGCAGTCACAGCAATGCCATGCTCATTACAGTAAGCTCTTAAATCATCTTGCTGTAAATATGGATGTACCTCGACTTGATTAACCATTGGCTGAATGTTTGCCTTTGCTAATAGCTTTTGTAGATGATGCTCATGGTGATTCGACACACCTGTTGCTCGAATTAATTTTTCATCATATAGACGTTCAATGGCTCTATATGTTTCTTCAAATGTTTCAGGTACTGCCCAATGCGTTAAATACAAATCTAAATAATCCATATTTAATTTTTTCAACGATACTTCAAAAGCTCGTAACGTTTCATCATAACCTTGGTCATTATTCCAAACCTTTGTCGTAACAAATATATTCTCACGCTTAACACCTGAATAGCGAATGGCTTCGCCCACTTCCGCTTCATTGCCATAAAGAGAGGCTGTATCAATAGCTCGATAACCAAATTTAAGTGCTTTATCAATAGCCTGCAATGTTTCATCACGCTCAGTCATTTTATAGACCCCTAAACCTAAGCGAGGCATTTCTATACCATTTGTTAATGTTTTTGTTGATTGTAAATTCAAGAATAACAACCCCTTTCTTTTCCTAGTTCCATTATACAAAAAATTGGTTTTAAGAAAATAAGGAAAATTTTTGAGAGGTCATATCTACGGAATTTCAATATATCTAGTCCTTTTTTTCTTCTTCAGGGTCATCTACTTGGATAGGATCTGGAATACGCTCATCCTCCACAAGCTCTAAGCCATCACGTAAATGCTCCATTTGCTTTCCTAAATCCTGCAAATCTTTAAAGTTTCTAGCCATTGTACCGTTTTCTATATTCGGAACCTTTTTTTCCATTATCATCACCTCTCTAATAGTTTTCCCGAAATAGTTATGCTTGAACCATTTCTGACATATTTTATTTCACTATGTCATTTTAATTTTCTAGTAGATAAGCTATACTAAAAAGAGATGTCTGTATAAACATGAGGAGGGTTCTTCCATGAAATTATTATTAATTATTGGTGTAACTGTTGCATTCTTATCTGCTATTTTCACTGCTGGTTACGAAGGCGACTACAAATCAGACAAATAATACCTCTAGAAAATCACTAAGCATTTTATATGCTTAGTGATTTTCTCATGTTGTTGAAATACTATTATGTCAATGACATCAAGGTGACAAATTAAAAAGTATAGTCCTTTTTCAAAACGAGGGGTTGATCTCCGTTCCGACTGAGTGCTTTCCTGGGGGCGTCCGATGAGCCGCTTGGGGCAACAGGAGGTTGGTCACGAAGGCGTTATCACAGGACGTGACGGTTTTAACCTTCGTTCCCCTAATCTGCTCGCTCCAGGGTCTCATCTGTGACGCTGAATCCCCGAGGAGTCACTCAGTCTACACTCCAATCAACCGTCGCTCATCGTATTTTCTGTTGGCAATTCACACAAATATATAGTGATAAATTTGAAGTCTTAGCCATCATTATATTGTGCAAAAATGGAGCTTTGATAACATTTTTCTATGCGAAAACAGAGGAGTACTTTATGTAAAGTGACAAAGTAGTTTTACGCATAAAATGTAGGTTAATAGCTGTAGAATTGTACCAATATTCTATCCATTTAATGATGGTGAGTAACATGCTTTTACTTTACTTTTCTTTTGAGGGAAGAAAATATTTAAAGTTCTACACTATTGCTGATTGGAGAGCAAGGCTACTCGACTCCCGTGGGATAGCGAGACAGACGAGACCCTGCACGGAGCGTCAGCGCAGGAAGCGGCTCGTCGCTCACCCACAGGAAGCCTTGCTCTGCGCGAAAGCGAAGCGTCAGCAGCAAAGCGAGTAGCCTGGAACGGAAATCACCTTCATTTTAACTAAATATTCACAAAAAGTCCCTTGACTATTTAATTTTTCAACACTATGAGAAAATCACTAAGCATTTTATATGCTTAGTGATTTTCTTTATTCAAGAATTACTTCTCTTTTATTTTGATGAATAAAATGACTTGACTTTCTGTACTTTATAAAATAAACTTACTTACATAAAGTAAGTTGATAACGAAAAATAACTTTTTAAATATATGGAGGTCTATTTATGCATTTTCATGAAAAACCAAACACTTATGTTACAAATGTAGAAATTAAAGTGAGTGATTTACAACGTTCACTAGCCTATTATCAGGAGGTTATTGGCTTTAAAGTCTTACATCAAGAATCTCATAAAGCCACTTTAACTGCTGATGGCAAAACAGCATTACTAACAGTCGTTCAACCTGAAACTGTAGAAGAAAAAACGAGATTTACTACTGGGCTTTACCATTTTGCACTTCTATTGCCTACTCGTCGTGATTTAGCAAATGTTATTAGTCATTTTCATAAAAATGGTGTGTATTTTGGGGCATCTGACCACGATGTCAGTGAAGCAC
This sequence comes from Lysinibacillus sp. NPDC047702, assembly GCF_050272555.1. Lineage (NCBI taxonomy): Bacteria > Bacillati > Bacillota > Bacilli > Caryophanales > Bacillaceae > Lysinibacillus > Lysinibacillus sp. NPDC047702. The sequence goes on from NZ_JBNNMG010000046.1 coordinate 19,662, forward strand.
TATATTTAAGTGATCCTGATAAAAATGGCATTGAAATTTATGCAGATCGACCTGAAAATACATGGACTTGGCATTCTAACCAAGTGCATATGGTTACTGAGCCACTTAATATTCAGTCAATATTAGCAGAAGGTAATAATACATGGAGTGGTCTTCCAGCGGGTACAGTAATGGGCCATATTCATTTATCTGTATCAAACTTATCAGAAGCAGAGGAGTTTTATACAAAGGGATTAGGTTTTGACATTGTCACTCGTTATGGTGCACAAGCATTATTTATTTCTACAGGCCGCTATCATCATCACATTGGCTTAAATACTTGGTACTCAGAAAATGCACCAAAGCTAGGTGAACATCAAGTCGGCTTAAAAACTTTTTCTTTGCGTTTAGATAATGAACAACAAGCAGCAACAATGAAAGAAAATCTTCGTGCTATTGGTGCTCCTGTTACTGATATCACTGGAGGTTTCCAAACTGAGGACCCTGCTGGTAATAAAATTTTATTGAAATTTTAGGAAATGGCATTCTATCCGTCAGTTTTTGAGCCCTATCGTTAACTTTTTGGATTCTAACGTTCTCTTTTGGACTCTATCCATCAGTTTTGAGATGCTATCCATTTAACTTAAAAAAGCAGTTCTCCCCTGGTGGAGAACTGCCTTTTTTAATGTAGCCCTGGGTAACCTTGTTGGCGTAATGCTTCATAAATAACAATAGCCGCTGTATTCGATAGATTGAGTGAACGGACATGCTCACTCTGCGGAATTCGCAAGCACATATGTCGACGCTCGTAAGCAAAATCCTTCGGCAAACCCGTTGTTTCTTTTCCAAACATAAAATAAATATCACGATCTTTATCGCTAAAATCATGTGTTGTGAATGGCTCTTCACTATACGTTTCAATTAAATAAACATCTCCATTTTTTGATGCTTCTAAAAATTCCTCTAGTGAATCGTGATACACAACATTGACACTATGCCAGTAATCTAATCCAGCACGTTTAAGCATTTTATCGTCTGTAGAAAAGCCAAGAGGTCGAATTAAATGCAGTGAGGTATTTGTTCCTGCACAGGTACGTGCAATATTACCTGTATTTGCTGGTATCTCTGGTTGATATAAAACGATATGCAGTGGCATAACGGTACACTTCCTTATTAAAAATTTCAGATGTAAAAATATTTTTTTATCTTAAATCGTACTGTTAGGGCATTTCTCCTCCATATTAAACGCTGCATCTTTCTTTTTGAGAGACTCCTCCCAAAATTGAGTCGTTTCTCACGCTTTTGAGCGCTCCGGTCAAGTTAATCCTGAGATATTCACTCATTCATTTTATTGGAAAAATTGCAATCCTTTGTCAATTTCAATGCGTACTTCTTCGTCACTTTCCTTACCTTTCGCTTTAAGTAATGCGGAATGGGCTTCTTCCCCCCCTATCTTTCCTAAAGCCCATGCTGCTGTCCCTCGAATAACAGGGCGATCATCCTTTTCCAGAAGTGCAATTAAATCTGGAACAGCCGCTTCTTCTTTAAAATGGGCAAGGGCCAATATAGCATTGCGCTGAATGGGCTTCTTCCCCCGCCATGAGCCAGAAACATGTCCAAACTTATCTTTAAACTCACGATTTGAAATTTTCAATAGTGGTGTCAGCAATGGCTTGGCTAGCTCTGGGTCTGGTTTAAATTCTTCATGTATCCAATTGATTTTGCCTTTATTTTTTGGACATACGGTCTGACATGTATCACAGCCATACAATCGATTGCCAATATGTGTACGAAACTCATCAGGTAGTGTTCCCTTTGTTTGCGTTAAAAAAGCAATACAGCGCTGAGCATTTAGCTGTCCGCCCTCGATTAAAGCACCTGTTGGGCAAACATCTAAACATAAACGGCAGTCTCCACATTCATCCTCCATAGGATTATCTGGCGCAAAGGGGATGTTTGTGACAAGCTCTCCTAAATAGACATATGAACCAAATTCAGGTGTAATAATGGCGCAGTTTTTCCCGCTCCAGCCTATTCCTGCACGTTCAGCAACTGCTCTATCTACAAGTGCACCCGTGTCCACCATTGATTCAATACGAACACCTTCTACTCGCTCTTCTAGCCAAGCTGATAATAATGCCAATCGTTCGCGTAATGCTGTATGATAATCGACACCCCAAGAAGCACGGCAAAAAATTCCGCGTCTTGCACCTTTTTTGCCTACAGGTGCATTCTGCATACGCGATGGATAGGCTACAGCTATCGCCACAATACTCTCTGCTCCATCTAATAATTGTATGGGTTCGGTACGTTTTTCAATATTGCTTTCCTCAAAGCCTGACTGATACCCAAGTTCTTGCTGTCGTCGCAGTCGATTTTTCAATTCTGTAAACGGAGCTGCTGTTGTAAAGCCAATCTTGTCTATACCAATGGACATTGCATACGCCACAAACTCATGTTGTAGGTCATGTATGTTCATTTTATTTCCAACTCCTTACATGATACAATAATAGAAATAGATAAAGTAGGTGATGTTTTATGGATATATCAATTAATCAATCCCTATTGACACAACATCCTGAGCTAAAAATCGGTATTATCCATTATACCAAAATTGTTGTAGCCGAATCGCCTCAAATGATTAAAGGTCGTATGCAATTGTATCAAGAAAATCTCTATATAGAAATGCAGGAAAACCCTGTTACGCAACGGGAAGGAATTGCAGAATGGCGACGGCTATGGAAAAAGCTTGGTGCGGATCCGAATCGGTACCGTCACTCTGCAGAAAGCTTAATGCGTCGGATTAGTAAGCAAAATTATTTAACACCCTATCATTCAGGTGTAGATTTAAATAATTTCTTTTCCCTGCAATATGAAATTCCAGTAGGCTTATATGATGTAGATAAACTACAAGGAGATGTAGAAATTGCACTTGGCAATGAGGATACTGGCTATGAAGGCTTAAATGAACGCTATAATTCATTAAATAATATTCTCTATAGCAAAGACGCTGAAGGAGCATTTGGGTCACCGTTTGTCGATTCTAAGCGTACTTCTGTTTCAGAGGAAACGACTGAGGCTTTGCAGATTTTCTACCTTCGACCATCACTAACAGAAGAAAATGCAGCTAAGCTTTTAGCCTCAGCAGGTAAGATGTTTAACCAAATTCATGGGGGCGACTATAATATTGTCTTATTAAACAACGTAGTACCAGCTACGACACTATAAAAAGGAAGTGTTTGTATGATTAATCTTGCAGAAGCCGTTAAACTTAAAAGTATTCTAGGAAAAAAAGTTCAGGAGCTTATTAGTGAATTACATCGTAGTGCCTTTGTAACTGTAGAAAAGGGACAAGCTCCAAAAACAAGTAATCGTGCAATGAAGATCATTGAGGCAGAACTAGCTCAAGTACGTCTTGACGCTCGTACATTAGATCGATTAGTCTATGAAGCAAATATAAATAATTCAGTAAGTTTTAAAGGTGAAACATTTGCTTTAGTTGAAGCTATCGAGCTTGCAACACAGCTCCGTGCAGATGCTGAGCTTTGCAAACAATTTAGTATGCATGAAAAAGAAAGTGTACGAATGGGCTATGGAGAAAATACAATGCTTTATGAGATTGCAATGTATGAGCCAGATGAATATCGTGAGCGTGCCATTCAATTAGAAAAAGACGCCCATAAATTATCAAATCTTATCAATGCAAAAAACTACAGTGTTACTATTAACTTCGATGATTCTCAATATTTTTAAACAAATAAATCACCCCAAATGTTAAATTTATAACTTTTGGGGTGTAACACTGTATGAAAGACTCTTATTTTAATTAGCTAAATCATAATTAACTTCAAATTGTCCTAAATCCATATCAGCTAAAAGGAAAGTTACATTATAATTAGAATCAGTATATGTATGACTTTTTTTCTCTTCATCTAAAGCTTTCCCTAACTCTTCTTCATTTTTATCTAAATTTAAGCCAATTGCATCAGTAATTGACATTGCTGATAAAAATCCTTCTTCCCATTCGTCACCCTCTTCACTTACCTCATTAGCAGGGATACCTTCTACGGAAATATTATAGCCAATTAATTTTTTTTCCTCATTATATTTAGCCACTATTGTATAATGACCCTTATATTTTATAAAGTCCGCATCCAATAGAGTTTGTGAAAGGATTTTGTCCTCTTTCATTAAATCACTAGTTATTGGCTCAGGAATTTTCTCTAATGTAATAGGATTCTCTGTATCCTGTTTATATAAATCAACTCTGACATTGTATTTTTGAACAAACTTTTCTACAGCAGCTTTTGATTCAGTATCTACCTCATCATATTTTACTGGAACAATTTTTTCTTCCTTTACTACCTCTTCTTCTTTTACATTCTTCTCTTTATCCTTTTCGGCTCCTTCGCCAGAACACCCAACTAGCATTAGAGCTAGTAGTAAAAACAAAGCCTTCTTCATTACCTTATTTCCCCCTAAATTTATTTCCGTATTACTAAATATACAAATTGGAATATACTTTTCTACAAAATATTTCCGTATTCGCACATTACAATTATGATAAACTAATACTAATATTTCCATAGTAATTATTAACTATTTTACAATATTTTATATTAACTTTAGTCCTTTTTCTGCTAAGGCTTTCCATATTCTCTGAAACTGTATACAATAGATGTATGGAGTCTTGTACTCCATCTTGGATGTGTTGTTTTCAATCTAGCTTTATGAAGCTAACTTAACTTAAACCAATAACATGTGACCTGTTACCATATGACCGATGACCAATAACCAACTATAGGCAAAGGCTATACTCAGCAAACTTGATTATTTTTTGAAAACGCCATCCAAAGGCTCTCTTACATCTTGTATGTAGGAGAGCCTTTTTATGTCTAGTTTGCCCTACTAAAGGACAGAATGGGTATATCCAAAAGAAGGGGGTCAAACAATGACAAAACAAAATGATTCAACACATCAAGATGATACAACTTTAACGAATCGGCAGGGGCACCCCATTACCAACAATCAAAATTTAAGAACCGTCAGTAATCGTGGACCTGCTACACTTGAAAATTACGATTTTTTAGAAAAAATGAGCCATTTTGACCGTGAACGAATCCCCGAACGAGTTGTTCATGCTCGTGGTGCAGGAGCTCATGGTTATTTTGAAACCTATGGTGCTGTCGGAGATGAGCCTATTTCTAAATATACAAGAGCAAAAGTTTTCCAGGATAAAGGTAAAAAAACACCTGTTTTCGTACGTTTTTCAACGGTTATACATGGTGGTCATTCCCCAGAAACTTTACGAGATCCACGCGGCTTTGCTGTAAAGTTTTATACAGAGGATGGAAATTGGGACTTAGTTGGCAACAACTTAAAAATTTTCTTTATACGTGATGCTATGAAGTTCCCAGATATGATTCATGCCTTTAAGCCTGATCCAATTACAAATATTCAGGATGTAGAACGCTTTTTTGATTTTTGTGCAAGCTCACCAGAAACCTTCCACATGGTCACATTCGTTTATTCACCATGGGGTATTCCTGCAAATTATAGAATGATGCAAGGCTCTGGTGTTAACACATATAAATGGGTAAATAGTGAGGGCAAGGCTGTCCTTGTCAAATATCATTGGGAGCCTTTACAAGGTATTAAAAATTTAACCCAAAGAGAAGCTGAGGAGATTCAGAAGAAGAATTTTAATCATGCAACGCAGGATCTATACGATGCAATTGAACAGGGCGATTATCCTGAATGGGAATTAAATGTACAAATAATGGAGGACGGACCACATCTAGAGCTAGATTTTGATCCATTAGATGATACAAAGCTTTGGCCGAATGATCAATTTCCATGGCATCCAGTGGGGAAAATGGTGTTAAATAAAAATCCTGAAGATTATTTTGCTGAGGTTGAGCAGGCAACTTTCGGTACAGGTGTACTGGTAGACGGATTGGATTTCTCAGATGATAAAATGCTACAAGGACGCACATTCTCATATTCTGATACTCAGCGTCATCGTGTAGGTGCAAATTATCTACAGTTACCAATCAATGCTCCTAAAAAACGAGTAGCAACCAATCAAAATGGCGGTCAAATGATGTACAAACGTGATTTAGCTCCTGGACAAAATCCACATATTAATTATGATCCTTCCATGCTAAATGGATTAAAGGAAGCAACTCAAATCGACAAAGAATATACACCGTATATAGAAGGTAATCTAGTACGTGAGTCTATTGATCGTCAAAGCAATACTAAACAGGCAGGAGAAACGTACCGGAATTTTGAGCAATGGGAGCGAGATGAGCTTCTTGAAAACTTAATTCGTGATTTGTCAGTATGTAATATGGCAATTCAAGAGGCCATGATTGCTTTAGCAGAGGAAGCCGATAAAGAATACGGCCGCTTGCTAAAAGAAGGATTGCAAAAGGCTGAAAAAAACTCATCTACATCAAAGCCTCTCGGCAATATTGATGGTGACGATGCTCCTAAAGATGCAATCAATAAAGGGCATGATGCAGAGCCTTACTAAAATAAAAAAAGCACTCTACACAAGGGACGGATGCCCAAATGTAGAGTGCTTTTTTAATGCACACCAGGTAAAATTTTCAGCACCTTTTCCTGTGCATCCAAAATGGCATCTACCCCTAATGGAATGGCAATATTTGTTGCTTCATGGCCGATTTTAAAGCCTGCTACAACAGGAATTCCTAACTCTCCAAAATACTCCTCCATTAACGTAAGAAGTGCTGCTTCATCCGCCCCTGTCTGTGTAAAGGAGCCAATTATAATTCCTGTTAACTGCTCAAGCTTTCTTGCCTGCCTTAATTGCTGCAGCATCGAATCTATTCGTGGAATAGGCTCTGCAATCTCCTCAATCAGTAAAATTCTGCCTTCTGTCCTGACTTCAAATTTTGTCCCTATTGAGCTCACAAGACGACGTAAATTTCCTCCAATAATTTGACCGCGAGCTACACCATTTGCAATTGTTGTTAATGGTGAAATTTCTTCAGTATATTGTATTTCAATTGGAGAAAATAACTGTAAAAACATCCTTTTCGATAGCTCATCAATTTTTCCAACAGACATTAGTAGAGGACCATGAAACGTTACTAAATTAGCATATTCATTAATTGCACAATGTAAATATGTAAGATCAGAGAAGCCCCAGAAGATTTTTGGATGTTCTTCTAATAGAGTATAATCAATTTTCTCAGCAATACGTGCGGAGCCATAGCCCCCTTTAACACAGAAAATGGCCTTGATCTCTGGATTTCTAACCATCTCATGAAAGTCAGCTAGTCGCATCTCATCACTACCTGCTAAATAAGCATGCTTTGCTTGGATCGTATCTCCAATAATATAGTGAAGACCTAAATCATCAAGAAAGGATACTGCCTCTCCTAACTTTTCAGGTTCCACTAGACTCGATAAAGCCACTATGCCGACTGTATCTCCCTTTTGTAAATGTGGTACTGTGCTTTTCATCAGATTTTCTCCTCCCTTTTTCCTTATTCTAGCATACTGATTATAAGGAGGCATTGATTATTCATAGCATTAGTGGCTATAATTATCCATAATATTCTAACCTTAAAGGAGCTATTGCATCATGAAAATCCCACCATACATATTATTATTGCTCGCGACTCTTTTATGGGGTGGTAATTTTGTTATTGGTCGTGCAGTTAGTGGGGATATCCCTCCTCTTACACTAGCCTTTCTAAGATGGTGCGTCGCCTTTATCGTATTTTTCCCCATTGCTTATCGGAGTTTAAAGCATGAGTGGCGTAAGCTCAAGGAAAATTGGTCAATCGTAATTATTTTATCTCTAACAGGTGTTGCAGCATTTAATACCCTAGTGTATATCGGTCTACATTATACAACGTCTATTAATGCATCTTTAATGAACTCATCAACACCAATTATGATATACATATTATCCTTTATTTTTTTACGGGAAAAACTATCAAAATATCAGCTGCTTGGAACTGCTTTATCACTTAGTGGTGTCATTTTTATTATTTCAGGAGGCTCCATTGCAAGCCTAGTTGATTTTACTTTTAATAAAGGTGACTTAATTGTACTCGTCGCAGTCTTCTGTTGGAGTATTTATTCACTACTCATAAAACATTACGCCCATCGCTTACCAGGACGATCAACATTCCTAGTAACAATTTTTATTGGAGCCATTATGCTATTACCGTTTTATATCTATGAAACCGCAACGCTTACAAATTCTATTCATTGGCAGTGGTCAACAATTGCCGCCATTCTCTATGTTGGGATTTTCGCATCCGTTGTTGCCTTTTTAAGCTGGAATAGTGGTGTTGTACAGTTAGGTGCAAATAAGGCAAGTATTTATTTAAACTTCATCCCTGTATTTGCATCCATCTTTGCAGTACTGTTTCTTGATGAAAAGCTTCATGCCTTTCAAATTGTCGGGGGACTTGCTGTTGTTGCAGGGGTCATCGTATCGGGTAGAAAAGTGAGCTGAATTTAAATCCTATCCATTGATTTGGTGAGTCTATCCATTGGTTCAAGAGTTCTATTCAGCAGTTCATTGTTTCTATCCATCAGTTCAAGAGTGCTATTCAGCAGTTCATTGTTTCTATCCATCAGTTTAAGGGTTCTATATAAATAAGCGTAGGCTCCAATTAGTTTTGAAGTCTACGCTTATTCATTATTTTGTTCCTCCGTAAATAACCGTTACATTTGGATGATTTAGTAATTGACTTGCTGGGAAATCTTCATTTACGATTCCACTTTTTAATCGTTCAATTGCCTCTAGCTTTTTTTCACCAAATGCAATCAACACGATTTCCTTGGCATTCATAATCGATTGAATACCCATGGTAATAGCATGTGTCGGAACATCCTTAGGATCATCAAAATAAATCGCATTTTCAGTACGCGTAGATTCAGTAAGCTCTACAATGTTAGTGAGTGATTCAAAGGGTGTGCCAGGTTCGTTAAAGCCAATATGTCCATTAACACCAATACCAAGAAGCTGTAAATCAATGCCTCCTGCTTCCTTAATTCGAGCATCATACGCTGCACACTCCGCAGCTAAATCCTCTGCCTTGCCGTTAGGTAAATGTATATTTTCTTGTTTTATATCTACATGATTAAATAATTGATCATGCATAAACGTCCAATAACTAGCTGGGCTATTTTGATCCAAACCTACATATTCGTCTAGGTTAAACGTGATAACATCTTTAAACGAGACCTGTTCAGCTTGTTGACGTCTCACTAATTCCTCATACATTCCTACAGGTGAACCACCAGTTGCTAGTCCTAAAATGCTTACAGGCTTTTCCTTTAATTGCTTAGTAAAAATATTCGCTGCCACTTCGCTCATTTCATCATACGAATTGACTTCTACCCATTTCATCGTTGTCATTTATATACCTACCTTACAAGATTTATTGTGGACTTAATTGGAAAATAGTTTACTAAATAGTAGCTAACACTTAAATTTTACTAGTTATCTATCTACTTTTCTATTATTTTCTTTTAAAAAGATTGTACGTGTAATCTCAAGCCATTTCGGTTATGTTAATAAATAAGGAAGTGAGGCGATAGTATCGTATGAATTCGCAAATATTGCAATATTTGAAACATATTCATTTTCAAGGTCCTTTAACTGAGCCAACCATTAAACTACTTGGACAACTGCAAACAAGTCATTTAAATTCTATCCCGTATGAAAACTTAGATGTTGTTTTGGAACAAGGCATCTCCTTCTCTATTCCTGATATTTTTCAAAAAATAATTATTCATAAGCGTGGAGGCAATTGCTTTGAGCTAAATATTTTATTTAGCTGGCTACTCCGTGAGCTTGGTTTTTCAGTGACAAATCGATATGCACAGTTTTGGCGTAATCTTGAAGTAGATACACCTATCGAAGATGTACCAATGCATCAGCTATTGCTTGTCAATTATGCTGGTCAATCATATATTTCTGATGTTGGCGTAGGTGCATTAGCTCCTTGTAAACCAGTTCCACTAATAGCAGGCCATCAACATCGTGAAGGCAACGAACTTTATAAAATTGAACAAGATGATACAAATGGATGGATGCTGTATGAACAAACAAAACAGAATTGGCGTTTACTCTATAGTTTTTTTGATGACGCAAATGATGCAAAGTTCGCCCCAAGACTTTCTAAACAAAAAAATAAAATCGCTATGATCCGTACTCCTCGTGGTCGACATACAATGCTTAACAATGAATTCCGAATATACGAGGGACAATCCCTAACAACCTATACAACTCAGAATGAAAAGGAATGGCTACAAGCCCTTCATCGTTTTTTTCATATTTCATTGGATTAGATGCTCCATAACAAAAAGCAAGCTTTCTTATTAATAGGAGACTTGCTTTTTCTGTCACGAAGAGTTAATTTTCTGTACGATTAAGAAGCTCGTAAATAACGTCATAATTGTAAAGCTCTTTAACTAAACCGATACCATCTACAAAGTAATATGTCCACACATTATCACTGTAAACAGATTTTTCCTCTATAACAATGACTTTTCACACACCATTTCCAATAATCCCCAACATAATACTCTGTTATTACAGTGACAATCCAAAATTAAACCATTAAAACGAGTTAATTATAAACAAATGCTTTATCTAGTAAGCAATTGTGACAACATAAAGAATTAGGTATTTACCTATTTATTAATTAAAAAAATATTGTATAATCAGATTAGAACGACCGTTCAAATTTTAAAAAGGAGAAAATTCTTGAGCAAAAGACGTTATGATAGCGAGAAAGCAAAAATCGAAATTATGGAACATGCGGTTAGTTTGTTTTCTCAAAAGGGCTATAATCAAACATCAGTTGGAGATATTTCAACCGCTTCAGGCTACAGTAAGGGACATATTTATTACCATTTTGAAAACAAAGAAAAGCTTTTTGTTCTTTTAGCACAACAAACAATGCAAGATTGGCACAACAAATGGCTGCAAAAAGAAATTACCTACTCCACGGCAACAGAAAAATTATATGGTATGGCTATGCATGTTCTCTATCATTACCAAACACCTTTACTAAGATCAGGGCAAGAACTAGCTGCCAATCCCAAATCCAGCTCTGAATCCGTGCAGCAATTATTCAATTTAGCGATTGTGCCGATGGGTGCTTATCAAGCAATCCTTCAAGAAGGTATTGATAGAGGAGAATTTGTTAATGGAAATATTGATGAATGGACAATTCTACTAGGAACTTGGCTAGGCGGATTATGTCAGCTTACAAATACTCAGGAGCTTAAGAAGTTAGAGCCACTTTTTCAACAAGCAATAACCATTTTTTTGAAGGAAATCAAAAAAGGTGGGATTTAAATGAAAATTGCATGTATAGGAGACAGTTTAACAGAAGGGCGACCAGGGGTTTCATTTTTTAAACAATTAACAGCAAAACATCCACATATAAAATTTGATAATCTTGGTAAGCCAGGTGAGACAGTGAAAAGCTTACACACTCGATTAGAGAGATCGACGTTAGGCAGTTATTATGACCTCAGCTTTCTTTGGATTGGTGTTAATGATGTCTATGCTAAGCTTTTGAAAGTGCAAGCACAGCCAGTTACAGAAGATCATCAAGAGTTTAAAGGATACTATGTAAATGTTTTAGAAATGATTCTAACTTCCTCTAAACATGTCGTTTTAGTAACACCAGCTTTAATAGGAGAGGAGATAAAAAATGCATCAAATACGGAATTAAAAGAGCTTTCCTCCATTATTCATTCCATCTCTTCTAAATATGCAAATGTTAGCTTTTTAAATATGCAAAAGGTTTTTGAAAGTCATTTGCAACAAGTTGATAGCTCGGATTATATTAACACCAAAGTTCTGCAAGTGATGAAAGATGTACTGTTTTATAAAAATCCTTTGCGTATTGATCGATTATCCCAAAAAAGAGGGCTGCATTTTACTTTAGATGGTGTTCATTTAAATAGTAAAGGAGCAGAACTTGTCATGGAAGAATACTCATCTGTAATTGAACAGCTTCAATTACAGGAAGCCACTGTCCATTAGGAATTCATACAGGAGGTAATGAATATGAGAAAAGTTGCGATTGTTACTGGTGGTGTATCTGGGATAGGAAAGGCTATTTGTAAAGAGTTAATAGATCATCATGTTTTTGTATTTATTGCAGATATCAACAAACATGATGGGTTTCTTTTAGAGGCAGAACTAAATAAAGATGCCCCAAATGCTAAATTTGTTGAATTGAATGTAACCGATTACAAAAGCGTTGAACATGTCATTACAAATGTATATGAGGAATTTCAAAGAATAGATTATTTATTCAACAATGCTGGAATAGCTATGTATGGTGAAATTTACGATATGTCGATAGACGAATGGCAAGACATTGTGGATATTAACTTATGGGGTGTTGTTTATGGAACACAAGTTGGCTATCAAATCATGAAAAAGCAAGGATTTGGACATATCATCAATACGTCATCAGCAGCAGGATTGGGACCATCTCCTATTTCTGCAGCATACTCAACAACAAAGCATGCTGTTGTAGGATTAACAACATCACTCCACTATGAGGCTGAGGAATATGGTATCAATGTAAGCACCTTATGCCCGACTTTTGTTGATACACCTATTTTTGATAAAGCAACAGCTATTAATATCGATAAAACGGCGATGTCTAAGCAATTGAAAAAGCAGAAAATGATGTCTCCACAGCAATTAGCAAAAATCGCTATTGCAGGCGTACACAAAAATAAGCCAATTATTTGTCCAATGCCAATGCGTAAAACAATGGATATTGTCTTTACAATCTTTCCTTCGTTACACCGAGCATTAATGAGAATGGTCTGTAAAGTAAGTCGAAATGCACGATTAACATAAACATTCTAAATGGTAAAAAACCGCTATGTTTTCAGCCATCAAGAGATGAAACACATCAAAAATAGGCTGTTCGGTACAAAGGAATATGTCTCCTTCGTTATACTTATTTTTACATTTTATTACAAAACAATTCGTAGGAGTCTCGCGGTTTTTTACCTTGATATTTAACCCCTTTTAAGAGACAAGCAGCTAGTTATTTATGCTCTTCCTCATCGTTTTTATAAATGCCTAAGAGTAATATAATTAGTCCTATAACAAAAATAATAGGAGATAGAAGCATCATAATTGACGCTGCCCAACCATTTCTAACCAGCATTCCATACGTTACGCCAATTAAAAAAGATAAAAATGGTGCAAACACAATCATTGTAATAATACCCCAAACTACATATTTCCCTTTTTCTGACCTATCCTCACTTATTTGGAATACCGCTATTAAACCTGCTAATACAATCAACAAGGCAATAACAAATGCCATGTCAAATCACCTCCTTCTTTCCTTCTACAATATGCTTCATTTGTTTAGTGATTTGGTAACTTAACACTAGGCATATTAAAAAAACTATAATTGACTGAAATCAGCTCCACATTATTGTGAAAACCTGTTTAATCAAAAAAACGCCACAACCATTAAAACATGGTTGTAGCATTTTATCTAAATAACATCTTGCAAAATAACACCGTCACTCATTTTAATAATACGATCCGTATAAGCTAGCATTTCTTCATCGTGTGTCACCATTAAAGTAGTAATATTTAATGTTTTAGTCAAATCTCTAATAAGTAACATGACCTCTTTTGATTTCTGTGAATCTAAACTTGCAGTTGGTTCATCTGCAAACAGGACTCTTGGTTTATGAATGATTGCCCGGGCAATAGCAACACGTTGCTTCTCACCTCCTGACAATGATGAAGGATAAGCCATTTTTCGATGGTCCATCCCTACTAGTTCAAGTATTCGGCTAACTTCATTTTTTTGTTCCTGCTTCTTTAATTTTGATTCAGAAACATCTAGCATTAATAGTAGCTGCTCCTCAACTGTAAGAAAAGGTACAAGATGTGCAAACTGAAAGACAAATCCAAATTTACTTGCTCGTACTTTTCGAACCTCTTCAGAGCTCATGATGGACATATTTTTCCCCTCAAAGATAACTTGCCCATCTGATGTAGGCTGAAGTCCAGCAGCTATTGTTAGAAGCGTACTCTTACCAGATCCAGACGCACCAACCATTGCTGTTACTTCTCCATCTTTTAGAGAAAGATTTATTCCCTTAAGAATCTCTTCCTCTATCTCTCCATTTGTAAATGTTTTTCTAATTCCATTGATTTTAAATAAAGTCATATTAAGCCTCTCCTTGCTGTATCGCTTGTAATGGTTCAATTTTTTTTATTTGCATTCCTGAAATTGTAGCACCGATAAAGCCAATAATTAAAAACACAATCGATAATTGAACGGTAGTTGCGATTGTTAAAACAAACGGCATTCCTTTTGGGGTAATTAAATTAAATGCCTGACTTAAGCCTACAGATAAAACGAGAGAAATAACTGTAATGATGGCCATCTGTGCCCATATCATTTTGAATAGTTTGCTTGTTTTCAAACCAATGGCCTTTAAAATTCCGTATAAGCCAATTTTTTGGACATTCATCATATAGAAAAAGATAGCAAACAGCATTCCGCTAATGACTATTAAAAACCATACAATCATATTTAAAGACATTTGCTCCGCATTATAGCTTGGGATTGTCTGAAGAAATTCTTTATTTGAAAATGATTGTAACCCAGCAAATTCTTTTGAAGAATCTCTATTTGGTACAAAAATCAGCTGCATTTCATCAACACGATATATTTCTTGATAATCTTTTTTATTTATATAAGCGACTGGCGCATGACTATATTTTTTTTGCTCTACGAATCCTTTAACTATAAACTTTCCACTAAATTGATTATTTGTTAATGTATCTCCTACTTTAATTCCTTTTTCTTTTAAAGAACTATCTAAAATAACTTCCTCATGTTTCACATTTGCAAATAGCGTTGAAGCAGTTGCAGTAGTAAATGCAACGCTCTGCTGCTTATTGTCCATATCATTTAAAAAGCCCATTTGTATCGAGAAAGCTACTGCATTCTTTTCATTGCTCAATATTTCATTTTGAGTGCTACGATCAATCTTTGAAAGATTATATGTTTGATCCGCGTCCTTACTTAAATAAAATTGCCCCTGTGGTAAATCTTTAATTAAAGCGGCATTATCTTGTGATAATCCATTGGCCAAACCAGAAATAATAAAAGTTAATAAACTAACAAGAAAAACAATTGAGCCTAATATTAAAAACCTTCCTTTATTTTTCTTAATTTCTTTCCAAGCAAGATTCATATTAAATGCCTCCGTTCTTTTTAATACTCTAAGCTTAAAATTCTTAAATGAACGGAGGGTGAACTAAATATTAAAAAAGCTCATAAACCCTAAATTAAGGTTATGAGCTATGGGTATTGATAATTTATTACTTAGACAATTCCTCTAAACGAATTACAGCCTTTTGATGATATTTTGGAATTTCTTCAAATTTTGTTTCATATAGCACCACTTCTTCTACTAAAAACGTTGGAAGCTCCATTTCTTCACTCATCACTACATCAAAAGGCATTTTACCATGTGTTTCATCCCATTTTCTTGCTACTGTTATATGTGGGACAAAAGGTTTTTTATCTAAATCAAATCCTGCCTTTATACATTCCTTGTATACAATGTCCCTCACATTATTTAATGGCTGAGATTCATAAATACTAGCCCATAAAATTCTTGGATATTCTTTTCTTCCGAAAGTATTCAATCCTTGAATGCTTAACTCGAATGGAGGAACCTTCATTAGGCTTTCCTTTATCTCCTTCAATACCAGTTGTAATTGATCCATATCCGCATTCCCTAAAAAAGCTAATGTAATGTGATAATCCTCCAGATGAACCCACCGTTTAAAATGCATACTTGTTTTTATGGTTTCACATTTCTCATTAAGAGCATTTTTAATAGGTAACGGAAGTGGAACAGCAATAAAAAAATGTCTGTTCATATTTTTACCTCTCATCTTTTACTATCAGCAGCTATTGGTCTACCTGCCCATACATCCATTGCGTAACGATCTTGTTCTTTAAGACTAGCTCGCTACAGACTCATTACATCATGGATTGCCAGGTATGCCATTAACAATGTGCATTCAACATCTGGAGCCATTTTACCACCATCTCCACATATATAGAAATGCCCATCTTGAGCTAGTATTTTAATGAGCTCCTGTGCACCTTCAGTCTGCCCCATCACATGTTCCACATATTCCTTCGGTTGCTCACAAACGCCTGTCGATTTCGCAGAAAGATGCCTAAACGATCGCCTGTCTGATATGTGACACCCTCTGACAGTTTTACTTCAATACGCCACGTACTTCCTTCTATTCTACCTCACAACCCATGATCTTTTATAATATTTACATAAGGGGCATTGTAATTGCATAAGTATAGTCACCACTATACTTTTACAACATGAATGGGCTGCCCCATAATGAATTCAGCGGCTTCCATTATAATCTCACCTAATGTTGGGTGCGCATGAATTGTTAATGCGAGATCTTTTGCAGTCATTCCCCCCTCAATTGCTAAACTCATTTCAGCAATCATATCGGATGCCCCAGCACCTACGATTTGAGCACCGATTAATAAATCATCCTCTTTCCGAGCAACGAGCTTCACAAAGCCTTCAGGTTGATTTAATGCAAGTGCTCGACCGTTTACAGCAAAAGGAAGCTTCGCTACTTTCACCTCAATACCTGCTGATTTTGCTTGTTCCTCATTGTAGCCAACAGTTGCCAATTCAGGATCTGTGAAACATACAGCTGGAATTACCAAGTAATCTACAATTGAATTTTCACCAGCGATGGCTTCTGCAGCTACTTTACCTTCATATGATGCTTTATGTGCAAGTTGTGGACCGGATACGATATCACCAATAGCATAAATATTTGGCATGGAAGTTCGACCTTGTTTATCTACTTTTAATAAACCCCGTTCTGAGAATTCAATCTTAAGTGACTCAAGACCTAAATTATCTGTATTTGGACGACGACCTACAGTGACTAATGCATAGCTAGCCTCAACTGTTTTTTCTTCTCCGCCCACCTCGTACGTTACAACTACGCCATTTTCATTTTCTTCAATACCTCTAGCCGATGCGCCAACTACAACTTCTACGCCTTTTTTCTTTAAACTTTTTTTTACGACTTGTGTCATTTGCTTTTCGAAACCAGATAAAATATCTTTGCTGCCTTCAATGATTGTTACTTGAGAGCCTAAGTTAGCGTAAGCAGAGCCCAGCTCCGTACCAATATATCCACCACCAATAACAACTAGTTTTTCTGGTACCTCTGGTAAAGAAAGTGCACCTGTTGAATTAATTACACGTTTAGTGAATTTAAGTGTTGGAATTTCAACCGGGCGAGAACCTGTTGCAAGAATTGCATTTTTGAAAGTGTAAGTTTGTACGTTGCCTCCATTGTTTACTCGTACAGTGTTTGCATCTACAAAGTAAGCTTCTCCATACACGATATCGATTTTGTTACCTTTTAATAGACTTTCAACACCTCCTACTAATTTAGAGACTATGCCATTCTTGAATTCTTGTACTTTCTCCCAGTCAAGTTTTACTTCATGTGCAACAACTCCCATATCCTCTGAATGCTTTGCCTTCTCAAAACGATGACCTACTGAAATCAGCACTTTTGATGGAATACACCCAACATTTGAACAAACTCCCCCTATATACTCTCTTTCTACAATTGTTACTTTTTGCCCCATTTGAGTTGCGCGAATAGCGGCTACATATCCTCCTGGACCTGCACCAATTACAAGTGTATCAATATGTTTCATCTACTATTTCCTCCTTATGGCTTGCTATAAAATAAAAAACATTATCCCAAAAAGATTTATCTTTTACACAATGATGGTGACCCTTTGTTGTAACTTTAATTACTTGTTTAAAATTGCTATCATTTATTAGGACATCCACGTTAGAAATCGACACTTTTTTATCATGAATTGAATGTATGGCTAGAGCTGGAGACTGTTGATTTTTTAATATTTTCTCTAGGCACCATTCTTTTCTAGCCTTTAAAAAAACGCCTCCTCGTAATAAAAACCAACTAACAAATAACCAACCAAAGGGGATATAAGGGATTTTCACCTTTTCAGCCATTGATTGACTAATACTTTTTAATGAAGTAGGCATTGAATCAGTAATAAGAGCCTGTAGCCTTAAATCTGTGGCATTGACAATACTTGCAGCTATCCCTCCCATTGAATGTCCTAAAACATAGATTGCATTACTATTAATATCCGGTCTTCCTTCTACATAATTAATCGTTGCCGTTATACTTTGGACAAATGATGCGATACTCACTTGTTTCTGTATTGCTGCACTTTGCCCATGACCAAGAACATCCACAATAATCACGTCATAACCGCTGGCTAATAGGGGATCGACATATCGTAACATGTCTGATTTATTAGAGCCCCATCCATGTATTAATAGAAAACAACCTCTTGCCTGCTCACTATTAATAAGCCATCCCCGAATTGATCCAGTATCCAGTTCTATATCAATGTTTTCATAAGTCGAATTCGGATATTTTTTATCCTCTTTTATTTTAGGTGTAAAAATACGCAAAATTATATAGCTCCTTAAGAACATAATAGCTACTATAATAGCAACACATAAAAAATACTTCATCATAACACCTCCTCAAAAAGATACCTTTTAGTCTCTTTTATTTTTTAAAAAAGACGGCTTTACTGCCGCTCAGTAGCAATCATTGAAATGTATTGCCTTGTATTATTTATAATGATTTTCGTTATTTGACTATCTTTCTTTAATCGATCTAATACAAGTCCGCCTTCAAGTATTGACACAAGGTAAAGCGCAGTGTCATATGGCTGTATTGACTGTTTCAACTCCTGTCGCTTCATCCCATCCTCTATAATTTTCATCAACCATATTATCATCATATCTATCGCTTCATTAATATGTGGCAGTAACGCATTCCCTTCCAAATCATCCATTTCTATCGCTGCGTTATAAATTGGGCATCCCCCTACTATTGGTTTTCCTTCACTTAATTGTAAAAATGCCTCTATAAATGCAATTAATTTGTCGCTTGCATTGTTGTGCTGTGAAACACTTTCCTTTAGATGGTTCTGCATTATTTCAATGGAGTAACGAAAAGATTCTACCATAAGTTGTTCCTTATCCTTAAAGTGTCGATATATCCCCCCTTTTTGAATATTCGTTTCCTGAATTATGTCATTCATTGTTGTTGTCATATACCCTTTTTTATTAAACATCATAGCTGATTTTCGAATAATATTATGCCTTGTTATTTCACCTTTTTTCATTTCAGCCTCCAAAAAGATACCATTTAGTCTCTTTTAATATAAAGGAATTCTGATTCAATTTCAATAATTATTTAACAAAATAATTTAAGTTGGATTTATTTGCCGAAAGATACTTCACCAACATTGAACTCATTTGTAAAACGTGATAGATTAATTCAAATAAGGGTCTTAAATCGAATTAAATTATTTTTAGATGAGGATGCAAAAAGTCGAAAAAAAGGTAAGGCGTTTCATCCAAAATAGTAGTATGATACTATGATCTTCAAATAAAAGTAAAAAGGATTACGGCAAAAACTTACGCTGTAATCCTTTTATTATCGCTTAATGCTTAAATTGTTTAATCATTACCATGCTGAGTATCCAAAATCAGCACTAAAATCAACTGTTGATTTATCACTTATTTCAATTTCTCTAATTTGATGCTTAAAAATTGTCATAGCATTTGCTTCAAAAATTGAATAATTAAAATCACCAAATAAAGTTTTCAATTGATTGTGCGAATTTAAAGTTTCTAAAAGGGCTCTATGTGCATTTTTAGATGAAATAACCGCAATATATTTACCAGCAGGTAGATTATTAAAAGTATAATTACCATTTGTATCAACTAAAGTTCTATATACATCCTTTAACTCATTTTTTCTATCTATCCAATCAAATAATTGTTGCTTTGTATAATTTGGATATGTTGCATTCGTAGGGAATAGATAAATTACAGCACCAGTATCTCCTTTATTACCAATAAAATCGTTATATTTCCAAATAACTGTACCTTTTAAAGTACCATTTCCCTTGCTTGTATTATTTGTCGTAGGTTTTTTACCTGTCTTTAAATAGCTGTCTGTTCTACTGATAAATGTTTTTAAATGAGCTTGTGTTAATTTATCATTAGGTTTAAACGTGCCATCTGGATAACCAGCCGTAATTCCTGCCGCCACTAATTGTTGAATCGCACTATAGGCACTATCACCTTTCTTTACATCTTTGAATGCCTCATTTCCTGTAGGTAACTTTGATCCGAATGCTCTTGAAATAAAAATAGCAACATGAGCTCTAGTTAATTCTTGCGAAGGCTTGAAAGTGCCATCTGGATATCCAGTTATAATCCCTTTGTCAACAGCCGACTGTATATAACCACTCGCATTGTGACTTTTCGGAACATCATTGAATTGTGTATCTCTTTGTGTCCCATCTAAACCAAGTAATTTTCCAATTTCAACAATCGCCTCTGCACGATTTGATAATTTGTCTGATGCTTTCGCTTCAAATGCATTGAATGAAAAAATAGACAAAATCAAAGCAAAGAATAATGAATACAATACTTTTTTCATTTCATATTACCCCTTTAATTAAACATGATTTAGTTCAATCATACCACAAATAGTTCTATTAAATTAAGACTATATTATAAGAAAGTTTAAATTATTGAAACAAATTGTCTATTAAGTTATTAATAGTTTCAACGCTAAAAAGATAAGTTATAACAATTTTGATACCCGTGTCGGGGGCGAATCGATATTTCAAAAGAACACGATATTGTGTCGTATCTGTCTCCGCTAAAGGGAAATGAACATTTAATTAGTACAGATCTATTTAGTAACTCTAAAAATGAATTTAGGATCATAAGTAAACTGGTAATATTTCCATTTATTCCGTGTTTTATGTCAGATTTCGTCTTATAATAGGAGGTGTTTAATAAGCTATTATGAAATAGATTGAGAGGTATACTATGAAAAAATTCTTTAAATTTTTCTCTATTACGATTCTTGTTATTGTAATCGTATCTATAGTAGGTTTGCTATTATTTGGACGTAACAACCATAGTGATTTATCTGGAAGCGTTTCTGAAAAAATCGATCAATATTTGACAAATGAAAAATTCCAGGGAACCGTCCTCATTGCAAAGGAAGGTGAAGTTTTATATACAAAAGGTTTCGGATTGGCAGCCTCTGATTTACCAAATAGCCCAAGCACGCTCTATCAGATTGCTTCATTATCCAAAACATTCACTGCAGTAGCAGTCATGCAACTAGTAGAAAAGGAACTTTTAAACTTAGATGATCCAATTTCGCAATACTTTCCTGATTTTCCGAATGGAGAGACTATTACAATAAGCCATCTACTAAGTCATAGCTCGGGAATTCCGGATTATCTAAAGGCAAATTTCGAATTTGACTACAGCAAAGAATGGAATCCAAATGATATTGTAAATACCGTTAGCGATTCTGAATTAGAGTTTACCCCAGGTAAAAGCTTTAGTTATAGTAATACTGGTTATGTGATGTTAGGACTTATTATTGAAAAAGTCAGCGGACAGCCATATGCCAATTATATAGAAGAGCATATTTTTGAGCCAAGCAACATGTTTAATTCTATGTTTACGGTTGCGGCTGGTATACCAAAAGCGGAAGGACATGTAGAAGGGAAACCCGGACCTTTAATGCATAATTCTGCAGCGTATGCAGCTGGGGATATCATCTCTACAGTTGAAGATTTAGAACTGTTTGACAGGGCCCTGCGTGATAATGTGTTGGTAAGCAAAGAAACATCTGAACTAATGAGTATGACCCATGCTAAAAAATTTCCGTATCAATATGGATATGGATGGTATACTCAAGATGTTCTGGGGAAAAAAGCAGTCGGGCATTCAGGAGGATATCCAAGTGGTTTCCGTCATTATGTTACACGGCTAAATGACGAGGATGTAACAGTAATTGTTCTTAGCAATGAGATGACGGTGAATTCAAAAAGAATCAACCGTAATCTTACATCCATCATTCTTCAGAAGCCAATTTGGATATGGGAAGAAAAACTTTAATTATTAAAGCCATTTCTCTAGTTTGATAAAACAATATAGGAAACTCAAGCCCTTCTCCCCTGAGAGGGCTTTAATTAATCCATTTTCCAATTAGCCTAGATAATTTAGTATAGTAAGCAAGGTTTCTCATTGCCATATTTTTTGAAAGTCCTCACCGCAATCAACTAATAATGTTTATTCTTCCTCATAAAACTCCTCATAATGGTTCTTCTTTTTGCCATTTCTCTACATTCCTTAAGGTTAATAAAGATTGTAGTACAATATTTTTTACGTTCATGGTTATAAGAAACGACCAAAACAAAAAGGATTGCGTGTTCAGTCTTTATGACTGAACTCACAATCCCTGTTAAAAATTGATACCGGTGGTCGGGGTCGAACCGACACTCCAAAGGAACACGATTTTGAGTCGTGCGCGTCTGCCAATTCCGCCACACCGGCATAATATAGATAAAAAAAACCGGATAATCCGATTGAAAAATAAATTATGGAGGCGGCAACCGGATTTGAACCGGTGGTAAAGGTGTTGCAGACCTGTGCCTTACCACTTGGCTATGCCGCCATAAATAGTTAAATGGAGCGGAAGACGAGGTTCGAACTCGCGACCCCCACCTTGGCAAGGTGGTGTTCTACCACTGAACTACTTCCGCAAAAAATGGCTGGGGTACCTGGATTCGAACCAGGGCATGACGGAATCAAAATCCGTTGCCTTACCGCTTGGCTATACCCCAAAAGATAATTATATAAAAATGGGGCGACTGATGGGAATCGAACCCACGAATGCCTGAACCACAATCAGGTGCGTTAACCACTTCGCCACAACCGCCATAATTACTATTTTGTATTATTCTAATTTAAAGTTAAATGGGGCGACTGATGGGAATCGAACCCACGAATGCCTGAACCACAATCAGGTGCGTTAACCACTTCGCCACAACCGCCATAAAATTAAATTGGCAGGGGCAGTAGGAATCGAACCCACATCAAAGGTTTTGGAGACCTCTATTCTACCGTTAAACTATGCCCCTATTATATTAAAACTGGTGGAGGGGGACGGATTCGAACCGCCGAACCCTAAGGAGCGGATTTACAGTCCGCCGCGTTTAGCCACTTCGCTACCCCTCCGGAAATACATGGTGCCGGCGATAGGAGTCGAACCCACGACCTACTGATTACAAGTCAGTTGCTCTACCAACTGAGCTACACCGGCAAAAAAACATTATGGGTCAGGACGGAATCGAACCGCCGACACTTAGAGCTTCAATCTAATGCTCTACCAACTGAGCTACTGACCCAAATTTTAAAATAAATGGCGGTCCCGACCGGGATCGAACCGGCGATCTCCTGCGTGACAGGCAGGCATGTTAACCGCTACACCACGGGACCATTTTGGTTGCGGGGGCCGGATTTGAACCAACGACCTTCGGGTTATGAGCCCGACGAGCTACCACTGCTCCACCCCGCGATAATGATATGTTGTTAATTGTTAATAAGTATAATGGTGGAGGATGACGGGCTCGAACCGCCGACCCTCTGCTTGTAAGGCAGATGCTCTCCCAGCTGAGCTAATCCTCCATCTGGGTATATACATGGTGACCCCTACGGGATTCGAACCCGTGTTACCGCCGTGAAAGGGCGGTGTCTTAACCACTTGACCAAGGGGCCTTCGTTTGGAATAAAATAATAAAGTGCTGGCGGAGAGTAAGGGATTTGAACCCTTGAGACAGTGTTAACCGCCTACACGATTTCCAATCGTGCTCCTTCGGCCACTCGGACAACTCTCCAAGAATGGCTCCGAAGGCAGGACTCGAACCTGCGACAACCTGATTAACAGTCAGGTGCTACTACCAACTGAGCTACTTCGGAATAATTTTAGTATATAGCCTAGCAACGTCCTACTCTCACAGGGGGAAGCCCCCAACTACCATCGGCGCTAAAGAGCTTAACTTCCGTGTTCGGTATGGGAACGGGTGTGACCTCTTTGCCA